>CANJPN010000692.1 GCA_947475855.1 Bradyrhizobiaceae bacterium | reverse complement strand
TCGCGGCACATTTCGACGCCGGCCGCCGTGCGGCACTGTTCGACGAGATTCTTGCGCTCAAGGCGCAGGCATGGATGACCGGCACCGATGAGCAGGCATTCTCCGCACTCGTCGGAAGAGCTACTTTCACCCGGGTTGAAGGCGCCGGAATCAGTGTGCGCTCGGCCCTCGCCTCATGAGGCCTGACGCCGCATTGTGCCTTTGAGCTTAAGTTATTGTTACAAAACGATAAAAATATCGTGGATTGCACCCAAAAAACACCCTTCGAATGGGCTTTCTGGGTGCGCATGTGCTAGTGTGCGCCAACATCCGAAAAGATCATCGAGGACTGCGCCCGAATGACCGAATCTGTGGCCGCGAATACGACGCCCCCTGTCGACGATTACGGCGCTGACAGCATCAAGATGCTGAAGGGTCTGGACGCCGTTCGAAAGCGCCCTGGCATGTACATTGGCGACACCGACGACGGCTCGGGTCTCCATCACATGATCTATGAGGTCGTCGACAACGCGGTCGACGAGGTCCTGGCCGGACACGCCAATCATTGCGAGGTGACGCTCAACGCAGACGGTTCGTGCACCGTGCGAGATGACGGCCGCGGCATCCCCACAGGCATCAAGAACGACGACGACAATGACCCCAAGCGCTCGGCTGCCGAGATCGTGTTCACCGAGCTTCACGCCGGCGGCAAGTTCGACCAGAACTCCTATAAAGTGTCGGGCGGCCTGCACGGCGTCGGCGTCTCGGTCGTCAACGCGCTTTCGACCTGGCTGCGCTGCCGAATCTGGCGCGAGGGCAAGGAGCACTACATCGAGTTCCGCGACGGCGTCGCGACAGCCCCGCTCAAAGTGGTAGGCGATGGCAAGGGCGGCCGCGGTACCGAGGTGTCGTTCCTGCCGAGTCCAGCGACCTTCACCAAGACCGAATTCGATTACACGACGCTGGAGCATCGCCTGCGCGAGCTGGCGTTCCTCAACTCCGGCGCGAAGATCGTACTGACGGATGCGCGCCATGCCGACGTCAAGCGCGAAGAGTTGATGTACGAAGGCGGGACGGCTGCGTTCGTGCGCTACCTCGACCGCTCCAAGAAGGGCGTGATCGACGAGCCGTTGATGGTGACGGGCGACAAGGACGGGATCACCGTCGAGGTCGCGCTGTGGTGGAACGACAGCTACCACGAGAACACGCTGTGCTTCACCAACAACATCCCGCAGCGTGACGGCGGCACCCACTTGGCCGGCTTCCGCGCCGCTCTCACGCGCGTCATCAACAAGTACGCCGAAGAAACCGGCATAGCGAAGAAGGAGAAGGTCGCGATCACCGGTGACGACGCGCGCGAGGGCCTGACCTGCGTGCTTTCGGTCAAGGTGCCCGATCCCAAGTTCTCCAGCCAGACCAAGGACAAGCTCGTCTCCTCCGAAGTGAAGCCCGTCGTCGAAAACGTCGTCGGCGAGCACCTCGGCGCGTGGTTCGAGGAGCATCCCAAGGAAGCCAAGCTGATCGTCGCCAAGATCGTCGAGGCGGCGCTCGCCCGCGAAGCGGCCCGCAAGGCGCGCGAGTTGACCCGCCGCAAGGGGGCGCTGGACATGGCGAACCTGCCCGGCAAGCTCGCCGAGTGCCAGGACCGCAATCCCGCCAACACCGAACTGTTCATCGTCGAGGGTGATTCGGCAGGTGGCTCCGCCAAGCAGGGCCGCAATCGCGAGTTCCAGGCCGTGCTGCCGTTGCGCGGCAAGATCTTGAATGTCGAGCGCGCACGCATGGACAAGATGTTGTCGAGCCAGGAGATCGGTACGCTGATCACCGCGCTGGGCACAGGCATCGGCCGTGGCGATGACGGCGGCCTTAACATCGATAAGCTGCGTTACCACAAGATCATCATCATGACGGACGCCGATGTCGACGGCGCCCACATTCGCACACTGCTGCTGACGTTCTTCTATCGGCAGATGCCGGAGCTGGTGGAGCGCGGCCACCTCTACATCGCCCAGCCGCCGCTTTACAAAGTGGCCAAGGGCAAGTCCGAATCCTATCTCAAGGATCAGGCTGCCCTCGAGGACTACCTCGTCGGCAGCGGCCTCGAGAACACCGTGCTGCAACTCGGCACCGGCGAGCAGCGCGCCGGCAACGACTTGGCCGAGATCGTCAGCCAGGCCCGCCGTTTTCAGCGCATCGTCGACAGCCTGCACTCGCGCTATTCCCGCATCGTCGTCGAGCAGGCAGCCATCGGCGGAGCGTTCGACGCCGAAGTGCTGGCGACGGGTGAAGCCGCCGAGAAGATCGCGAAAGTGGTGGCCGCACGTCTCGATGACGTGACCGACGAGACTGAGCGTGGCTGGCAGGGCAAGGTGCTCGACAGCGACGGCCTGATGTTCGTGCGCGAATTGCGCGGCGTGAAGGAAGTGCAACCGATCGACCGCGCGCTGATCGCCTCGCAGGAAGCGCGCCGCCTGCACGAGCGCCACGCCCACTTGAACGAGATCTACGCCACGCCTGCAAAGCTGCGCATCAAGGACACCGACCATCTTGTCACCGGTCCATCGCAGCTCCTCAAGGCGATCTACGACAGCGGCAAGAAGGGTCTGTCACTGCAGCGTTACAAGGGCCTGGGCGAGATGAACGCCGAGCAGCTCTGGGAAACGACGCTCGACAAGGAGAGCCGCACGCTTCTGCAGGTGAAGCTCGGCGATCTCTCCGAAGCCGACGAGATCTTCTCCAAGCTGATGGGCGACGTCGTCGAACCGCGCCGCGAATTCATTCAGGAAAACGCCCTCAACGCCAGTGTCGACGCCTAGAGCGGTTTCCGATCATACGGCGATCGCCGGGGGCGACGTTGAGTGGCGAGTGACTCGACATAGTCGGCCGTGAAGTTTGGGGCGATCAGGTTGCAGTCAATGCAGGCGTCGCTGGTGGGGGGCCGGCGAGACGCATCAAGGCGAGGGTCGCAAGCAGGACGCGCCAAAGCTCTCTGAGCCACGCCAGCAGCCTGGCGAAGTTGTAACC
>CANJPN010000691.1 GCA_947475855.1 Bradyrhizobiaceae bacterium | reverse complement strand
GGTGGCCCATGGCCGTCGCGCGTCTACCAGTGGCATAGCGAAGGATTCGGCCTGCCTTCCGGCGCAGTATCTTTGGCGGGCGCCGCGGGGGCCTTCCCCAATCAGGCCTTCCGGTACGGCCCCGCCGCCGTCGGCCTGCAGTTTCATCCGGAAATCACCTATGCTATGGCGGCTCGATGGAGCGGCCGCAACGAGGAGAAGCTCCCGGAACGTCGTGGCGCTCGTCCGAGGCCAGAGCATCTGGCCGGACACGTGGCGGCTTCTCCCGCAGTGCAGCGATGGTTAACTGCTTTCCTCCAGGACTGGTTGGCGGCGGCTCCGCCCGCGATTGCTTCAAAATAATACGCTCCTGGTGCCGAGTATTTGCATTTCAGCAACTCTTCGCGTCTATTTGTGAGGTCGCCGCGGATTGTGTTCCTGCGTACCCGGCAGACATTGTACGGCGGCCGGTTGAACCTGGAGTTCGGCCGTGCCCGCCGTGCAAGTCGACCGCCACCGACAAATTGGTCGGCATTGCTCCCTCGATTTGACTGATGTTCTCCTTGCCTGCTGGCAGGAGTCTTGCTTTCTCGCTCTGCCTATCGGGCATTTGAGGAAAGCGGAACACGGCATGGGCAGCGCGAACTTCCAGGCATACGACAAAACATTGCGCCGCATGTTCATGATGAGGCTCGTCGAGCGGCTCGAAGCGGAGCGTGGCGGAAATTTCCGAGCATCGCTCGTTGTTGACGCGCGGTCCGGCTTTCAAAAGCTGCCCCGCACCGGCGAATTTTCAAGGCGCAACGGCATGAAAAATGCCGACGCAGCCTAGATTACCCGGACTGGAGCAGGTCCATCCGATCATTCGATCTCCTGCTACGATCGTGGGTGATTGCACGCTACTCTATTCTTGCCGGAGCTTGGCCAGCCGCACGGTTTCACGCAGAACGTCCAGATCGCCGACCTGGTTCGCCAGGATAAGCACGAGGCGTGCATTCAGCGCCGCGCTATCAATATCGCTCAGCCCGCGATGGGCTTCGATCAGCAACCTGTAGGCCGCATCGGCATCGACGAACTGGTTCTTGTCTACTTCTAGTCGTTGCATGTCAGACCCCGTGAACAATGCCGGTTGTGGCTCGCCGGATCGCCCCCGCAACGGTTTCCGCGTCGAACTCCCGAAACCGCGCCGCCAAATGTTGGTCCGGCCGGATGACCCACGTCGAGCCGGGCTTGGCGTCGAGCCTTGCCGCAAGGAGGGCTCGCGCGTCGGTGAAATCCTGCCCGGCAACGAGCGCGGTCCTGCCCATCGATCCTGCCAGCGCGCGTACCTCGTTGGATCGCTCTCCGTCGTCCCAGTACAGCACGGTTGCCCCAATATGGGATAGCTGCCTCAGCAACCAGACCGCTTCGCCGTCCCTGTTCGAAATGGGGGCATCCGGTATGGGCGCACCGAGTTTCGCGGTGCCGCCGAAGTTCTCGCAATCAGGCGTCGAAAGGGGCGTGTCGTAAACCGTCGCCGTGGAGAGCCGGCCCGAATTCACGAACGCTCGCGCGAACCCGGCCTCGCCTGCCAGCTTGAGCGCCGCGTTTCGGAAGTGTCGCTCCGTGGCAGTGCGCGGCGCGATGAAGTCCGTCGAGCGCGTGGAATGGCGGATGTTCTCGTCCGCCGCCTGTCCCCGCTCGATTTCGTAGCTTTCGAGCAGGCTTGCTGGTGCTGCGCCGGACAATACTGCAGCGAGCTTCCATGCGAGGTTCTCGGCATCCTGCACACCGGAGTTGGCGCCTCGTGCCCCGAACGGCGACACCTGATGCGCAGCGTCCCCTGCGAAGATCACTCGGTTGTGCATGAACCTCTCGAGACGCCGGCACTGGAACGTATAGATCGACATCCATTCGAGTTCGAAGTTCTTGTGGCCGAGCATGCGCTCGATACGCGGGATCACTCGATCAGGCGATTTCTCTGCCTCTGCGTCGGCTTCCGGTCCGAGCTGGAGGTCGATGCGCCACACGTCGTCCGGCTGCTTGTGGAGCAGGGCGGACTGACCCTCATGAAATGGCGGATCGAACCAGAACCAGCGCTCGGTCGGGAACGCAGCCGTCATCTTCACGTCGGCAATGAGAAACCGGTCCTGGAATGCTTCGCCCTTGAAGCCGAGGCCCAACATTTCACGGCACGGCGAGCGAGCACCGTCGCAGCACAGGAGCCATTCGCAGGACAGCCGATAAGGCCCGTCAGGTGTGTCGATGGTGATGACAGCGCCATCGCTCCGGCGTGTGATACCACACACGCGATTGCGCCACCTGATCTCGACATCGCCTCGCCGCTCTATCCCGCGGATCAACTCCTGTTCGACATAGTATTGCTGGAGATTGATGAAGGCCGGCATATTCTGCCCACCCTCCGGCAACAAATCGAAGTCGTAGACTTGGGTATCGGCGAGAAACACCTTACCCTTCTGCCAGACGACGCCCTTCTCGACCATCGGACCAGCCACACCGAGGCGGTCGAAGATCTCGAGCGTTCGTTTCGACCAGCAGATGCCGCGGCTGCCTTCGCCGATCCGGTCCGCGTCGTCGAGAACGACAGCCTCGACGCCGTGGCTGGCGAGATCGAGCGCGAGCGCCATGCCGACGGGCCCCGCGCCAACCACGATGACACGATGGTGTGTCGGCTCCCGTGCGTCCTGATCTTCATGCCGCTGATATGCGAACTGCTCGACGATCTTCTTGTCGGCCGTCATCTCCCATCCTCCGCTCGGGTCGCGCGGTCATCTGTGAAAGGATAGAATACCCCAACACGACGGCATACGCGTCTTTCGCCGCGTTGCGATGGGAGGCAAGGCGAGGCATGGCTGAATATGTTCGCCGCTGGAGACACTGGTAGTGCCCCAACACGTGGTGTAAGCCCACAGGCATGATCCGGAGCGCCGCGGCTCGGATTGTCAGGCGGCCGGGATTGCCGGCGGCCTGACGGTGGCATCATCGCAGAAGCCGGCCATCGTTTCCAGGCTCATGTAGCGGCGCG
>CANJPN010000690.1 GCA_947475855.1 Bradyrhizobiaceae bacterium | reverse complement strand
TCTCTGCCGACAGAGCCAGAACCTCAGGGAAACGACTGTCGGCGTCAAGGAATGACCCGCTTCTCCCGCAAGTCCCGCAAGAGCCGTATATACATCGCCTCGCTGTCGTTTGCGCCCAGCCAGCCTGCGTTGCGGATCTTGGTGTATGGCGCGTCAATCTGGGTGAGACGGGCGGCGGCGATCTGAATGGGATGCGGCGGCCGGTAGCGCGATCAAGATCGTCTCGATTCGTTCTGCAGGCAAGCCGTATTTGATTGTCGCTGATGTCGCGGCTCGATTGTCGCGCGTGATTGTCGCCGGCGGCGTCAATCAACTCCCGTCTTGTTTGTCGCGAGCGACTGCGCTTTTTTCTCCGCGCGTTTTCGTTCGAGGGCCTTCCTTGCGCGATAGCTCTCGACGTTCATCTCGAAGATCGTCGCGTGGTGGACAAGGCGGTCGACCGCGGCCAGCGTCATGGCTTTGTCGGGGAACACGCGGCCCCAATCCCCGAACGCCTGATTGGCGGTGATCAGCATCGAGCGGCGTTCGTATCGCGTGCCGATCAGTTCGAACAGCACGCTGGTCTCGGCCTGATCCTTGCTGACGTAGGCGATGTCGTCGAGGATCAGCAGATGGTACTTGTCGAGCTTGGCGAGCGCGCTCTCCAACGCCAGCTCACGGCGCGCCACTTGGAGCCGCTGCACGAGGTCGGTCGTTCGCGTATAGAGCACGCGCCAGCCGTTCTCGACGAGGCCCCGGCCGATGGCCGCCGCCAGATGGCTTTTCCCCGCGCCTTGTCCGCCGAACATCAGCAGATTGGCGCCGTTTTGCAGCCAGCCGTCGCCGGCGACGAGCGCCTTCACCTGGGCCTTGGAGACCATCGGCACCAGCTCGAACTCGAAGCTGTCGATGGTCTTGCCGTCGGGCAGGTCAGCGTCGGCCAAATGCCGGGAGATGCGGCGGCGACCGCGATCGGCCATCTCGGTCTCGGTCAGAGCAGCGAGGAAGCGGGCCGCCGGCCAGCCCTCCTTGTCGGACTGCTCGGCGATGCGCGTCCACATTGTCTTCATCGCCGGCAGGCGCAGCTCGGTCAGCAGCAACTCGACGCGTGCGGCGTCGATGGTGAGGGACTTGCTCATGCCGCCACCTCCAGCCCGCATGCCTTCGGCGTGACCTCCATTACGCATGCCGCCGGCATGATCTCCGGGATCGAAGCAAGCGTGGTCACGCTCACCAGCTCGTCGTAGATCGACAGCGACGCCAGCTCGACGACGACCTCCGGGATGGACGTCGCATCCGGCGCGAACCGTTCTCGCAATCGGGCGAGATCGGGCAGCCGGCCGGCATCGAGTTCCACCGAGATCGCATCAGCGAGTTCCGCCTCGCAGACCCGATCATGGGCCAGCGCGAGCAGTCCGACCATCGTGCGGCAGGCCGGTTTTTCTCCCATGCCGGCAAGCAGCGCTTCGAAGGCGAGCGCGTAGGCGGCGCGCGGGAACAACTGGTCGCGATAGACCAGATTGAGCAGCGCCATCGGCTTCTTGCGCAACGCGTGGATGACGTGCCGATAGTCGACGACCTGCGCCCGCTTGTTGTGATCGGGCGAGCGTCCGCGCCGCAGTGTCGCGACCTCGGTGGAGCCGAGGAAGCAGATGAGCCGGTCGTCGTAGAGACGCACACTGAGCCAGTGTCCGATCAGCCGCGATGGGACGGTGTAGAACACCTTGCGCAGGATGAAGCCACCCGACGACGTAACGATCACGCGCTCCTCCTCGAAGTCGGCGGTGCGGCGCTCGGGCAGCGACTTCAATATCGCCCGCTCGATCTCGATCTGTTTGCGATTGCGCGCATTGCGCCGGCCCACCACCTCGTCGATGAAACGGCGATAGGCGTCGAGATCGGCGAAGTCGCGCGAGCCGCGCAGCAGCAGATCGTCCTCGATCACCTTCTTGAGATGCCCGTGCGGGCTTTCGATCGATCCGTTCTCGTGCGCGACGCCGGGATTGTTGCGCGTCGGCGTCATGCCGTAGTGGGCGACCAGCGCCTCATAGCGCTTGGTCTGATCCACCTCCGTGTCGCGATCAAGATTGCGGAACGCCGCCGACAGGCTGTCGGACCGGTGCTGTTCAGGCACGCCACCCAAAGCCCACAGAGCATTCTGCAAACCCTCGGCAAGCGCCACGAAACTCTCGCCGCCGAGCACCACATGCGCATGCGCGAAGCCGGAGAACGCGAGGCGGAAGTGATAGAGCCGATGCGCCAGGGGCAGGCCTGATATCAGGATGCCAAGCTCGGCGACATCGGTGAAGTCGCTGAGCCCCATCCGCCCTGGCGGATGCTCCTGGCGGAAGATCACGTCCCGCTCGGGGCCTTCAAGCGCGCGCCACTGACGGATGCGCCGCTCCAAGGTCCGGCGCACGCGCTCACCCAACTCTGAATGCCGACGGATCATCTCGTCGAATACGCCGACCGGCCGGATGCCGGGTGCGGCCACGAGCATCGGCACGATCTCGGCTTCCCACAGATGGGCGAGCGGATCAGGACGCCGGCGCTCACGCGGCGATTGTCTCTGCGAGGGCAGGCGCGGATCGGCTTCGATCCGATAGCCTGTCGCGCGGCTGAACCCGGCCATCGCGGCGGCGACGGCTGGGGCACTGGTCTGACGGGACTTCATGAACAACCTCATCTGGCAGTCGGTGACGTGCTGGCCAGCCAAGCGGTGATCCTTCTGTGGTGAAGAATCACATGCTCAGCCCGACCGCTCCGACCGCCAGACGCTGTCCCTCCCCTTGCCAGATGCCCTGTGGACATCCTGGGGAAAACGCGCGCCGCCGGGGATGGACTGCCGTCGCTCGGGCTCCGCCCTCCCGCCGTCAGCCCATCCCCGGCGCCAGTCTCATCCTGATTGTCGCTCCCGTCTCATCCTGATTGTCGCGCCGCAGTGGCCTCTATCAAACTCGCGGTTTCCAGCGCCGCGTCGGCTACGGCAAGAAGCCGGCGCTGATCAACATCGACCTCGCAAATGCC
>CANJPN010000689.1 GCA_947475855.1 Bradyrhizobiaceae bacterium | reverse complement strand
CGCACCTGCTCGGGCGGGCTTGGAATCGGGGCATCAGACAAGATCAATGGCGGGAAAGAAGCAGCGCCGCCGTCGAAGGCATAGATTGCAGCAGCAGAGCGGTAGGTTGCCGTCGGTGCGCAAGGTTGCCGCGACGCCTATTGATCCGAGAACTACGGCGTCGTCAGAAGCGCCTCGAGCCGGTGCGGCGCAAAGCGAATCTGCGACGATGATCGCGTCGGTGGGTGCGGTGGAGGCGGCCATCGAGCCTGCCGTGACGCCCAGCGAGGTTCTCGCGAGACAGCAGTCACCCGCGTTGCGCGTATGGAGAAACCGCAACTATCTTTTGTTCGAAGCCGGCTCCTTGCCGCAAAGCATCACGACATGGATACAACGGATCGGCGTGACATGGCTCGCCTGGGAACTCACTCATTCCAACGCCTGGGTTGGCGCGATCGCGGCGGCTGATCTTGCGCCGATGATCGTGCTGGCGCCGATCGCGGGGGCGGTGGCCGATCGCGCCAGCAATGCCATGTGGCTGCTGCGGCTGACCAAGGCATTGATGCTGGCGCAGGCTGTCCTGCTGACTGTGCTCGCTTACGCGGAACTCATGTCGATCGAGCTGCTGTTCGCGTTGTCGCTCGTCACCGGCGTGATCCATCCCTATGCATCCGCGGCGCGGCAGATTGTGGTGACGAGTTCGGTAGTGCGCGAGGATTTTCCCTCGGCGATCGCGCTCGACAGCGCATTGTTCCAGTGCTGCCGTTTCATTGGGCCGGCGCTCGCCGCAATGATGATCGTGTGGTGGAATGTCTACAGCACGTTCGTTTCGCATGTCGTTGGCAACGGGATTCTGCTCGCGACGCTGATGTTCATGCGGATCGAGCCGCGAGACCGGCGCGGGCAGATCCGGCGGAGCCTGCTGATCGAGATTGCCGACAGCGTGAACTACACGCGCGGACACGGAGCGATCTGGCCGCTGTTCCTGTTGCTCACGGTCGCTTCGATCCTGCTTCGGCCGGTGCAGGAACTGTTGCCGGGGTTCGCGAGCAAAGTGTTCAATGCGGGACCGGAAGGCTTGGGGTGGCTTGCATCGAGCATGGGTGTCGGGGCGACTTTAAGTGCGACGTGGATCGCATTTCGGGGGCGGGTCGAGGGGCTCAGCAACTGGGCCATCGTGGGTGGGTTGATCCTCGTCCTCGCCACGCTCGGTTTTGCCGCGACGGATCAACTGTGGCTCGGCTTGATTTTCGCGGGGCTGACCGCATTCGGTATCAACACGATGTCGACGAGCATCCAGACAATCACTCAGTCGGTTGTGTCGGACGGTATGCGGGGTCGTGTAATGAGCCTCTACAGCCTGATCTTCCGCGGCCTGCCTGCCATCGGTTCGCTCGTCTTGGGCTCGATTGCAGACAAGATCGGCCTGCCGCGCACGTTCACGATCGTCGCACTGATGTCGCTGTGCGTATGGGGATTAGTGGCGATCAAGGCGCGTGTGATCGCCGATGCGGTTCGGCGCGACATTTGAGGATTGCATGGGCAATCGCGTTCCCTATGGAAACAACGGGTCTGCGGGAGGGGGATAGGCGCCGCCACCTGTTTGACGCGCATCAACGTGCGGTTGGGTGTCTCTGGAGCATGATGCAGACGGTTCATCGTCCTTCCTGAACATAGAGGCGCGCAATGGCTTACAAAACCATACTTGTGCATTTGAACGACGAGCGCCGGGTAGGCCAGCTGATCGATGTCGCTGCACACATTGCGGATCTGAATGAGGCACATCTGATCGGTCTCTACGTGGTGCCGTCACTCCTGGTGGGATCGGTCGGTGGGGTTGGCAGTCGCCTTGCGCAGAGCGGCCGGACGGCCTTCAAGGAAGAAGCAAAGCGGATCGAAGCGGCATTCTACGAGGCGATGAAGGGGCGAGCAGGCGTGGGCGAGTGGCGCCTGATCGAGCCGCCGCGCGACCATCCCGGCACCGCGGAAGCCGTGATCGAGCAGGCCCGCAGTGTCGATCTCGTCGTGGCCAACCAAGCCGATAGCGATTGGGAATACAGCCTGCTTCTCGATTTTCCCGAGCGGCTGGCGCTCGAAAGCGGCAGGCCGACACTGATCGTACCGAATGCGGGACGTTTTCCGCGGGTTGGCCAGCGGGCGATGGTTGCCTGGAACGGCAAGCGGGAAGCAACCCGGGCAGTGTTCGATGCCATGCCGCTGCTACAAAACGCCGAGGCGGTGCGGGTGCTGTGGGTCAATCCCGGTGAGAAAGCGGCCAACACGATGGGGCGCACGCCGGGCGAGGATCTCGCTGCGACGCTCGCGCGGCAGGGTGTGAAGTGCGAGCTTAGCAGCTCCGTTACGGCTGGCCTCGAAGTCGGCGACGATCTTCTATCGCGGCTTGCAGATTTCGGCGCGGATCTGCTCGTGATGGGTTGTTACGGGCATTCGCGGCTTCGCGAGTTCGTGATGGGGGGGGCGACGCGCGAGATCCTGCGGCACATGACGGTTCCAGTGCTCATGTCACATTGAGCTGTGCGAAATGAGTTGGACAAGTGGCCGCTTGGTCTCGTTGGACCGGCGGCCAACTTCGTTTCTCGTGCTCGCGCGCCCCTAATGCCTTGTCCAATGCGATCTATAGGCACACGGGATAGTTCGATATGAACGGGCCGCATGAGTGCCTCGTGCCGGACACTGCGCAAGTGCAGGCCGACGCTATCGCGTTTCTCGGCTCGGGGGAGGCATTCGATGCGCGTGATGCGGTCGAGCGCCACGAGACGCACGGCGCGCTGGTGTTTCTCAGTGGTGAAGCCGCCATCAAGATCAAGCGTGCCGTTCGGTTCGCTTATCTGGATTTCTCAAGCCTCGAGAAGCGGCGGGCTGCGCTTGATAGAGAGTTTCAGATCAAGGGCGCGTCCCAGGACGTGGTGTACGAGGCGGGGGAGGCAAGGGGCCCCGCGGCGTTGCGCGTAGGGAGGCCGTAGGCCGACCGGAGAGCAACGCCGCGGGGCGCCAAAAAAATTTCTTCCCCGCTGTCCACAGCCCCTGAGGGG
>CANJPN010000688.1 GCA_947475855.1 Bradyrhizobiaceae bacterium | reverse complement strand
TAGGTTACAACTTCGCCAGGCTGCTGGCGTGGCTCAGAGAGCTTTGGCGCGTCCTGCTTGCGACCCTCGCCTTGATGCGTCTCGCCGGCCCCCCACCAGCGACGCCTGCATTGACTGCAACCTGATCGCCCCAAACTTCACGGCCGACAAGTTACTCTAGAGCAACACTGCCCGGGAATTGGCCTCCGGCAATGCACATATTGCTATCTATGAAGGAAATCAATGAGATCTTTCGCTGAGTGCATAGCAGAGTTGCACTCAATCGCTCAACTGCATGGAATCTGTTTTCCGGAAAAAGGCGTAAGGGCCGACCGTCCGCTGCTTCCGTCTGGCGTCACCTCATATCGAACAGCTTGAGCTGGCGCTCGTCCTGGCCCTTGGTTTCGCGGGCGAGCTGCTCGATCCGGTCGAAGGGGACCTGCTCGGCGTCGATCAGCGAGCGCTGGGCCTTCATTGAACGGACGAGACCTTCCTGCACGAGATGGAACTCGCCGACGGTCTGGTGGGGCAGCACGGCTGCGGGATCGAGACCGCTCTCGCTCTGGAAGGCGGCGCGCAGCTTGCGCAATGCGGTGTCTTCACGGACGCGGCCGATGAACCACGAGGTGATCTGATCGCGGCTCTTGTAGTCGAGATCGCCTGGCGACTGAGTGGCGAGCATCATGCCGAGACCGGCTGAACGTGCGCGTTTCAGAAGGCTTTGCAGGGGCTCGGATGTCGCCGGCTTGGAGTTGGCGGGAATGTAGAGATCCGCCTCGTCGAGCATCACGACGGCCTGCAGTGCATCGTTCGGATTGCGCTGACAGAAGCGCAGCGCCTCGGACAGGAACTGCGCGACCCAGAACAGGATGTTCTCGTTGTCGCCCAGGAAGCCCGTGTAGATCACCGACAGACGCGTGCGGCCGGGGCGGGCGAACTGGCCGAGACCGAGCAGCGCATCCATTCGCAGGCTTTCGCCGCCGGTGGCGAACATTGCAGCGTTGCGGTGCCTGAGGCTGTCGAGCTGGGCGACGAGATCGCGGCGGATCTTACCTGAGGGATCCATCCGCTGTGTGAGGTCGAACAGCTCGGGATCCTCGTCCTCCAGAAGGTGGATGAGGTCGGCGAGGCTAACGACCGAGCGCGAGCGGCTGCCGAGGATCTTCAGCGCTACCGCAAGTGTACCCGACTGCTTCTGGTGGGTGGCCGAGTTCTTCAAATGAAGCATGTCGCCGAGTGCCGCCGACGACAGATTGGCGAGGAGCTGTTGCTCGTGCTCCGGCAATTCGGAGATGCCTGTCGGCAGCAGCGTGATCGAGATCGGCCGGCCAGAAGCGCGACCCGGCGTATAAACGGCCACGTCGATGGCATCGGCGAGCTTTTCGCGATCGCCGCGGCGCTCGCCGAATTCGTTCTCGTTGGCGCGCCAGACATCGGGATTGGCGTACGAGCAAAGGTCTCCCTTGCGATCGATCAGGATTGCCGGAATGCCTCGCAGCAGAAGCTGCTCGATGATTGACAACGCCAGGGTCGTCTTGCCCGAGCCGGAGCCACCCAGCACCGCAGCGTGCCTCTTCAGCACGTCCTTGTGCAACGTCACGGACTTGCCCGTGCCCTTGCCGGTCTGGCGGCCGGCCAAGATGCTGTTGGCGTTGTCGGCGTTTTCGTCGAGAAGCACCGCGAGGGGGACTTCGTCGTCGTTGGCCGGCATCGATTTCGCGGCATCGCTGCCGCCCCAGCCGGTCCAGTCGCCCCAGCCTGATCCGGCGCTCGCCGTGCTCGTGGCTTCTGTGATGCCGAGCGTGCCGTCCACACTGCCCGGCGCGCTCTCGGGCGCCAGTGCTGCGGCAAGTGTGTCGGTCATTGCCTGCGGCGTCATCGGCTGCAGTGGCTCGTAAGCCTGGTTTTCAGCGGTTTCCTGGCGTCCAGGCTGCGTGCGGCCCAGGAGGTCGAGCCGGAGGAGCTGGATGATGGGTGCCAGCGCCGACAACAGCTTCGCTTGCGCAAACCACCCCTTGAAGCCGGGATCGTGGCTGTGGTCGTCGTGGAACTGGCGGATGGCGATCATGCGTTCCCACTCGGGGAACGGCACGAGCACGGAGCGGCCGTTGCTCTCGCGGTACTTGCGATATGCTTGAGCGGTTTGGTTCTTCTTGTTGGGCGGGAAGTCGCTGGCACGCAGCATGAAGGCGCTGCGTCCGCTCATATTGGTCAGCACCTTGTCGAGCTGACGTTTGAAGCCACCGCCTTGAGTCGGGCGATTGCAGAGGAAGACGCGCGCTTCGAAGGTATGGCCGCGCGTGTGCTTCACGATCAAGTCGAGGGCGGGCAGGTCGTCGGCGAGTTCCAGCCGCTTGATCGAGAAGCCGGTGATGCTGTCGGGCCATTCGTCGCGCGCGCGCTCCAGCGCGCTGACCAGCACGTCCATGACGTCGCTGTCGTGGGCAGGAAGTTCTGCTTCGTTGGACGATGCGAAGCGCTCCCACAAATCGCGGTAATCGACGTCGGGCACGATCTCCACCGGGGCATCATTGCTCGGCGCGAAACCGAGGGCTGCGACCAGCGACGACAGAAAGCCCGGCTTTTCATTGCCGGTTTCCGCCTCATCGTGTTGATCGACATTCCCGCTACGCATCTTGTTCTGCGCATGCTCGAGCAGACGGCGCGTCGACAGTCCGCCGAATTCCTCGAAGAAGTTGGGGCCGAAGAACGCCGACGGATCAGGGTAGCTCGAGCCTGAGGCATGAGTGGCGGCCTGATGCTCCAGGCGCTTGGCTATGATGAGGCGAGCTTCGTCGGGTGTGCGGTTTTCCAGCAGGGCAATCGGACCCGCTTTCTCGACCCGGTCGATGTAGGATTGCGGCAGCACAGCACGCGCCTGGCCGTAGAACTCTTCAAGGCACGAGATCAGCACGATCGAGCGCGGCACTCGATTGGCAATCTGCATCAGGTTGCCGACTGCCTTCTGGAAGCGCTCTTCTGCGTCGGAGAAATTGCGCAGGTCCTCGACCTGATCGATGCAGAAGACGAGTGCTGCACGGTCCACCGACCACATCAGCTTGCC
>CANJPN010000687.1 GCA_947475855.1 Bradyrhizobiaceae bacterium | reverse complement strand
CGCATGAACACGAAGAAGTCTTCCATCCAGTCCGACACCCGAAAGCCCAGAACACGCTCATAGAATGCGCATTGCAGCTTCACGTCCGGGCACGTGAATGCGATATGCCCGAGCTTCAGCGGCGAGATGCCCCCCGTCTGCCGTCTCTCGCCGCCCTTCCACGCCGTGAACAGCTCGACATCCGTGCCGATCGGATCCTTGAACACCAGCGCGTCCGTGATGCCAGGCGTTATGCCCGAACGCCGTTCGGCGCGGATGTTTTCCCGCTCACTCAAATCACGGGCCACAGCCCCCAGATCCGTCCCCGGCGCCGCTTGCAGCGCGATCCGCGTGCAGCGCGCCGCCTCCCCTTTCTCGAGCACCAGCGTCTCTCGCCCGATCTCGGTCACGAACACCGCGCGGTTGGCATCGCGATACTCCGGATGAAGCCCGAGCACGTGCGTGTAGTAGTCCACCATCCTCGCGATATCGGGCGTTTCGAACGTCGCATGTCCGATGGCCTTTACGTCGATCATCCCAGAACTCCCGTCAACCACACGCATCGTCATGGCCGCGCAGGCGGCCATCCACGGCTCGTCCATGTCATCAGAACTAAACTCGCCCCTTGAGCAGCGTCTTCGCGGTCCCCGTCAGAATCGTTTCTCCGTCCGCACCGAGCTTCTTCAGTTCTTTGATGAAGTTTCCCGTCACGCCGCTCGTGCGGATCTCCTGCGGATAATCGGTTCCGAACACGAGACGCGACGCGGGGATCTCGACAAGCGCGGTCTTCACCGAACCGATCTCGCCACAAAAACCTCCAGTGTCGAAGATGAAGTTGTGGCGCATATAGTGGTCGAAGTCTTTCGCCGGCGCGATGCCGTGCTTCGCATTTCCCTTGGTGCCCCAGAAAACCTTGTCCTGATAGCTCCGAAGCCGCCCGAGCAACGCCGCGATGCCGCCGCCCAGATGCGACATCTGCACCACGAGCCCCGGATGCCTGTCGAACACCTGCGCATTGATCAGCCGGATCGTCGCCATCACCAGGCTGAACTCACGGCCGACGGAGCGCGCGAGATCGTAGGCGTCGAATTGCTTGGACTCGTTGAGCTTCAGTGCGGGATGCACGAACACGAACAGCCCGCGCTTCTCGCATTCCGTCCAGAACGGCTCGAACTGTGGTGCATCGAGATAGAGGCCGTCCTGCTCCGAGGTGATCGTCACACCGGGATAGCCCAGCTCGTCGGCGCAGCGCGCGAGTTCCTTCATGGCTTCCGCGCCGCCCAGCGGATTGACGTGCGCGAATCCGATGTACCGCTTAGGATGCGCCCTCTCGAGATCCTTCGCCTTGTCGTTGACGAACCTGGAACGCTCGATATCCGCCGCCATGCCCGCCGCGCACGACAGCACCGCCACGTCGATACCCGTCTCGTCCATCATCTTGATGTGGGCTTCGTGATCGAACAGCAGCTTGTGCGTTGTATAGCTCGGCGCGCCATTCTCGTCGTAACTCAGAATCAACTTGTCGCCCGGATCCTCCTTGATCAGTTCACGCGGCACGAAATGATGATGAAAATCGACGATCACGATGAGCTCTCCTCCAAGCGGACTTTCGGCGCGGCCAATTCAGCCTCGGCCAAATCCAGCACCGCATGGGTAAAACGACCCATGCCGGAGAGCAAGCCACGTCCCTTCACCGAACTTGACCGCGATCCCGGAAGTGATCGGGTCCACCGCTATGGCGGAAAACCAACGGTGCTTGATGGAAGGCCCGACTGACCGTCGGTCCGCTGTGATCGCGTCCGCGCGGGCGCAGGACGCGGTACTCGGGCCCCGCTGGGCGCGCCCTTGGTCAATGGCACCGGACTGGAGATCGGCGCCGAAACCGTCACCGGCGGTGGCGGAATGTCGTCCTCACGCGGCCACCGGAAGTCATCCGCCCGGCCCGGCTTCGACGGCAGACGCTCACCCTTGGCCAGCGCGATGAAGAACGGTTGCTGTGTGAGAACGCCACGCGAGCCGGCACGTTCTGCCCCGCCCGCACGGTTCGGCGTCACCGACCGCATCACCAGAAGCCCATTCGACAGCGTATCGGTTAGCGTATCGCCGACCTCGCTCGGCTTGTCGCCCTTGTCGCGCCGCGTCATCAGCTGAATGACCGATTGCGTGATCGCAGGCCGGATGATCTCGATCGTAACCTGGTCTTCGCGCCCCGCCGACGAGGCCTTGAACGACACCCGGACGTTGTCGGCTTTGAGGTCCGATCCGCTCGACGTCGTGGTCTCCGCCGGCCGGCTTGCCGAACCTGGCGTCAGCGCTCGCGTCACTGGCGAAGCTGCCGCCCGAGCATCCTTCACTGAAACTGCAGCACCCGAGACAACCGTCGCCCCTTCCGCACCCGCCGCAGCAGCCGGAGCCTTGCTACCTTCCGGATTGATGCGCTTCTGCTCGACATCGGCGCCCGCCAGCGGGATCGTCCGCTCCTCGCGCGCCGCGTTCATGTCCCGTTTCATCTGCCGCTCGATGAAGTAGGCGAGCTTCCGATAACCCGCAGGCGTGAATTCGAAGCCGTCCTGGTCGCGCAGCCGCACCACCTTGCCCGAGATATCTGGTCCCCGATCGGAGAATTGGCCGTTCTCGTCACCACTCTCCTTGAAGGCGTCGATGTACCGCCCACCCGCGCTCAACACCCGTTCGCGGAACACCTCGTTGATCGCTTCGACGTCCTCATTCCAGTCCGACCGCCGTGTGATCGGCAGCCCCACCCAGTAGACCGCCACCCCGCGCCGCCGCAACGACCGCACGATCCTGTCGACGCGCTGCGCATATTGAGCCCGCCAATCCGGCTGCCCCACGGCAAGACGCCGCCCGTTTGCAAGCCGGATTCCTGCCCGGTCCGCCATTCCGAACATGATCACCGCGATACCGATCTTTTCCTTGGTGATCATATCGTCGAGAGCTTTGGCGTCGTCTTCTATGTCGACGCGCCCCAGTGAGGCGAAGGCCCGGTGCCGGCGCTGCAACTGCAGTCGCGTCTCGCTTGCCATACCATCGACGAGACCATTGAGCAGGCCCTCGCCGAGG
>CANJPN010000686.1 GCA_947475855.1 Bradyrhizobiaceae bacterium | reverse complement strand
TCCCGGTGCGGTAGTCGGAGATGCGAGCGGCGCGCGTGCGCCAGGCCAAGACGATGACGACAGCGCACACGGCGATCATGACCCACGGCATCCACGCGGTGAGGGTTGCATCGAGACTGAACAGGGACGCTGCTCGCTCGGTCAGACCACGAGCTTCCTCGGCCTGCTCGATCACGGGTCTGACAGCTGCTGCGGTGGATGCCACGCCCCCGGTGGCGCCTGCTGCGATCTGGGCGTGGGCGGCTGTCAGAATGCGAGAGTTCTGCGGCTGGCCCTGGGCTCTCAATTCCGAGATGGCGCGGGGCTCCGCCTCCTCGAGCGCTTCGGTCAGGGCAACATCAATATCCGGTGTCAGCGGGAGGCCGTTGTCGGAGCGGAAAGCGAGGATGGCGGCGCGGGTCCGAGGACCAACCATGCCGTCGATGATGCCGACCTCGTGATAGCCGAGGTCGCGCAGCTTGCGCTGTATGCTCAGGATCGAAGGTGCAGGCGCTTTGCGCGCCGACGAACTGACGCGCCTGATACCGAGGAGCGAGGTCTTCGGATATTTGGCGATGGTGACGGCGTCGCCCTGGTTGCCGCCGAGCACGGCGACCTTGCCACCGGCATCAGCGATGTAGAAGGCGACGTGGCCTTGCCAGCTCGAGTTTCCGCGCTTGAAGACGACGATGTCGCCCTCGTGGGCATCCTTCATATCGATCGGCTCGCCGAAGGTCAGGTAGGAGCGTGCGGTGAGCTTCCGCGTCGATCGGATGCCAGCACGTTCGAGGCAATGTCCGACGAAGGCTGCGCACCATGCTATGCTGTCGTGCTCGACCCAGTCGGCACCAATGGAAGCGTACATCTCCATGATGAGGGGGTTGTTGTCGGCCCCAGCGACTTCCTTCGTCCCGAGATAGCCTCGGGCAATGTCCATATGGTCAGGCATGGGGCCTCCTCGGTTCATGGCGTGACATGGGTCGCCACGCCTGCAGCGAAGGCGATGGCGAAGAGTGCGAGGGCTGCGACGATCGCGGCGCGCAGGGCACCGCGAATGTCGGCCTCGGGGCTGCCGCTCATCGGCGGACCGCCACGACCGTTCTGGCCGGCACGCAGGCGACCGAGACGCGGTTGCTTTGATTGCCGCCGGCGACGCAGACGCTGTCACCGCGACGCGAATGGAATGCAGCGACGTGGGAGCCGCGGCCGGTTCTGGTGACGACGACGTCGCCGGCCTGCGCACTGGCGAGCAAGACCGGGCTGCCGTAGCTCTTCCAGGCGCGCGCCAGTCCATGGCGCGGTGGCGGGGTCCGGCCGGCTTGCCGAACGGCCCATCCCATCAAGAAGCCGCACCATGGTGTGCGGACGGGATCGACGCCGATCATGGCCTGCAGCCGGCCTCTGTCGCGCTGCTCATGAAGGCCGAGCATCGACATAATGCCGCCGATGATCGGAACACTGCCGAGCTGTGCGAGCAATGGCGCAGATGGCGGCGCTGCCGGCTGCGGCCGGTGCGTCCGGCGCTGTACGTGGCGAGATCGCGGAACGCTCACAACCAGTCCTGCGCTGCGTTCGCGCGGCTTGGTTGCGGTCGCCTCCTTACGATATGTCGCCTCGCCACGATCGAATGATCGCTGTAGCCAGGCCTCGTCGGCGCGAACGGGCGCAGCGGACGCCAGAGCAGCCGCGCACAGCCCCATCGCGGCGCGCGACATGCGCGCCGGAAAGCGTGTCAACATTCAGTCCTCATGAATTGGGCGCGACGAGGCATGCGCAGGCAAAGCCCGCGTGGATGGGCCCCCGGTCGCGCGCGCGCTCGCTCAGACTTTGGCGAGACGCTCGATGATCAGATCGTAGAGACGATCGATTTTGCTCTCGATACCATCGAACCGCCTGACGATTGCGGGCTGGTCGATCCGGGTGATCTCCCGCTCGAGCTCTGCGACTTTGGCGCGGATCTCCTGAAGGTCCTCATGAATCCCAGCGATGTCACGCTGCATTAGCGTGTCCATGTCCGGAACGATGGCGCGCCAGAGCTTGAGGATAGCGAGCACGGCACCAGCCAGCGCGCCGAGGCCGATCACGAAGACGACAACCGATGGAAGAGACAGGGTCCAATCTGACGACATGCAGGCCTCGTTCTAAGCGGCTTTGAGATTGAGGCTGGTCACGAAGCCGCCGCCTCTCGAATAGGTGTGCGTGACGCTTTCAATCCGATACGGCCCGTCCACGCCTGGCCGCGCGCCCGCGATGATGCAAAGGCCGTCCGGGATTGCACCCGTATCGCCTTCGATCGTGGCGCTGCCTTGCGCCTTGTCGCGCTCGGTCGTTGCCTTGTCGGAGCCGGCCTGCTGCTTGGCCTCGTTCTCGTCCGCCTTCGGATTGCGGTGATCATGCCGGGCCTGCACTTTGTTACCGGTGCCCTGCTTGGTGTCCTTCCATTTCGCCTCTTTCTTGTCGTACCAGCGCGCACGCACCTCGCTGAACTGGGTGCGCCCGAGATCGGGCACGATGTCCCAGCTGTGCAGGTTGTCGCCCCACACGGCGCGCACGAATGATGTGTAGCCCCCGCCGCGCTTCGAGAGCGTGGCCGTGTTGCCCTGGATGCGGAAGTTGCCGCCGACCTCGCGGGCGAGACGCTCGCCGACGTGGATGAAGCTCTCGTCGCGCATGTCGAAGTAGACGCGCTGCAGATTGGCGAGGCTCGGGTCGACGTTGACCTGCGTGATGCCGGCGGTCCGGCCTGCATTCGTCAGAATTTCTCGAACGGTCGTATTGTCGAAGTGGCGCTGCTGGTTCTGCTTGGGCTTCTTCGTCGTGTCCATGCCCTTGGCGGTGATGTTGATCTTGCGGCCGGCGCCCCGGCTGCCGCTCGACTTCACCTCGTCGACGGTGCCTGTGAAGACGACACGCACGCCACCGCCTTCCCAGCCGAGCGCGATGATCACGGGCGCGCCCTTCTGCGGCAGGATGATCCTGCCATCGGTGTCGTCGATTTCCAGGTTCGCGGTGTCGGAATGCGTGCCGACGTTGTCGGTGACGGTCAGCTGGATCAGCACGGGCAGCAGAGGCGCCGTGATGTTCGT
>CANJPN010000685.1 GCA_947475855.1 Bradyrhizobiaceae bacterium | reverse complement strand
CGCGCCGCGCTGAAACATTGCAAGCCGGAGCAACTCATCGCCGCCCCCGATTGCGGAATGAAATACCTGCCGCGCGCAGTGGCGTTCGGCAAGTTGAAGGCCATGGCGGAAGGCGCGGCCATCGTTCGGAAGGAATTGGCGTAGCGAAACTTGGGGACGCACGCGATTAATTCGGCGCCCGCGTCCGGCAGCCCTTAGTCACCGAATTCTCTTGTGTCCTTGTTTTCGCGCCGCGCGTCAGGCCGGTTTCGCAACGGCGGCGTCACGCACGATCTGGCTGTACCAGCTTGCGATCAGGTCATGAACGGGATCCAGCTTGAATGCCGGCGTCGCCTGGAACCCTTCGGCTCGTGTCGGAGCAAACGCCAGCAATTTACGAAAGTGCGGATGGTGGAAATACGAGGTGTGGATCAGATCGTCCCACGTCAGATACTCCGACAGCATGTCCATCCTTTCCGCCCTGCCCTCGGCTAGTCGGAACTGACGCGCAGCGTTGCGCAACTTCGGCACGACCTTGCTGACCGCAGCATCACTGTACGCCTGCAATTTACCCGACAGTAACAACGGCAGGGGCGGGTGTCGCACCCGCCAGTCGAGCTTGCTCGATGGGCGAGCCGCAAAATGGTCTTGAAACAATACTTTGACCACCCGTGGATACAGGCCGGCAGGTCGCTCCGACCTCCCACAATTCAAAAACGGGCTGTTCACGTCGTTACTCTCCCTGACCGAGCCCGGACGGTCAACATCAGCAAATCGTCGATCACCGCCCAGGTGGCGGTCCCCGACGCTACTGCGCTCCCCAGGACTGGCTAGGACAGGGGATCCGTGTACGCCCGCCATCGACACGTCTCGCATGCTGGACAGGCACTCGCATCGCCCAGGTGTCCCAGCCCACATACACCCGCGTACGGCGCCGGGGGCGGACGGGACACATCAAAATTGGAGCTCGGGCGGTGCAAGTCATCAACTCTCAGAGAGGAAATTGCGTGCGTCCGTGCTCATGGAGATGTTGCGGTGAGCTTCGTTCATAAATGCGCGTGTCCCCAACGATAACCGCAATCGCCCCGAATGTTGCCCGGGTGAATCGACAGGCAGAGTTGTGGCAAAACCGGTTCTTGCCGCGCTCGGATCGTCCGCTATAGGATGAAGTCATGTCATGGAGCACGTCTGCTCGAGGACTGGACCCCGAGCCGAGCTCGATGACGTGGCCGAGGCTGACCGAGTTTTGTCCGATTTTGGTCGGCAGCAACGGAAGTAGAAGAAGCTAAGAAGTCCCAGGACATATTTAATTGATGCGTGTGGATGGGCTGACTTCAAGGCATTGGCGTCAGTCCAGAACAGCTTGATTAGCGCCGAGATAGGCATAGGAGACGTGGAAAGCTGTGCTGACGTCCGAATATGGATTTAGTCCTGATGAGACTGCCACAGCGCCGGCTTATCGGAAGGACTGGCATCCATGAGCAGCGGCAGCAGCGGCGGGAACTTGCCGGCGTCCTAAAGTGACTTCCTATTTCTGCTTCTTTACCCTTGTCTGGAGACGCAGCAGTGCCGCGCAAGATCTTCATCAGCTACCGCCGCGACGATGCAAAGGCCGAGGCCCGCAGCATCTACCAGCACCTGGAGCGCGTGTACGGGCGCGACCGCCTGTTCATGGACGTCGACTCGATTCAAAAGGGTCTCGACTTTACGAAGGTGCTCGGCGAGTCCCTGAGCGACACGGCAGTGATGTTGGTGGTCATGGGACGAACGTGGCTGAGCCAGCAGGATTCCTCCGGTCGCCGCCGGCTCGACGATCCGGCCGACTACGTGAAGATCGAAGTGGCCAACGCGCTGCGACGCGATATTTCCGTGATCCCCGTCCGCGTCGACGGAGCGCGATTGCCACGGGTCGAGGAATTGCCCGATGACCTGAAGGATCTGGTCCTGAGGCAGGGAACCAACATCACTCATGAGAGCTTCGACAGCGATCTGCGCGGGCTGGAAGCCGATCTCAGAAAGATCATCGATCCCGACGAAGCCAAATCTTCTCGGCCGTGGGCCGCCATCACAGCCGGCATAGCCGCCGTGCTCATCGTCGCCGCCGGTGGAGCAATGTGGGCCTATTCGCGCGCACCTGCCCCGAGCGTCATTCCGGCCCCAACAACGGCACAATCGCCGATCACGCGTGAGGCGGAGCTCAAAGAAATTGCGGCCGCCTTGCTGCGCCAGCAAGAGGAGGAGCGCCGAAGCAAGGACGCCGAGGTGCGCCGTCGGCTCGAGGAGACAATTGCCGAGGAGGCCCGCCGGCACGCCGAGGCGGAGACCAAGCGACGGCTCGAGTTGGCGCGACTCGAGGCCGAGGCCGAGGCGGTGCGGAAGGCCCACGCCGAGCAGGAGCGGGCACGTCAAGCGGAGTTGGCCAAAGCCGAGGCTGAGAAGGCGCGGGCGGAGGAAAAGGCGAAAGCCCGCCGCACAGAGATGGCAGCGGCCTGGAGAGACGCGCAGCAAACCAACACCTTGCAGGCCTACTTGCGCTATCTCAGGGAATTCCGCGACGGTGAAAACAGAGCCGAGGCGAGAGCGCGCGCGCTGCCGTTGTTGAGACAGGCGATCGAGGAGCAGGTCGATGCGCGGTTCGTGAATGCCAAGCGTCCCGACGGCACGATGAGCTTCTATCTCGCCTATCCCGACAATCCGCGCGCAGCGGCCTTGTGCATAGACTGGAGCAAATCGACACCGGAGCGGATCATGATCGTGTCCGCAGGCCTCTCAGGCTCACGCACTGCTGCGGTGCCGCTCGCCGAGCGGGAAACCCAGGCGATCGGCATTTGCCAGGCGGGCAGACTCGAAGGGGCCAACTGCAGTTGCCAGATCGTCCGGCGAAACAAGGAGAGCACGACCGAGGTGCCTGAAGTGTGGATCGCCCGTCAGGTCGATTGAACAGGCGAACGTTAGGTGCCGCCGTAGGCTTTTAGAACGCCCACAGAGACAGCTGCTATGTGATCCGAAAACGTCTGGACTCGAACGTCTAGGTCCATTCAGGATGGCTGGCGGTCGAGACGCGGACGTACACCGATGCCATCTTCGGTGTCTTCGATCTGCT
>CANJPN010000684.1 GCA_947475855.1 Bradyrhizobiaceae bacterium | reverse complement strand
TGCATGTGCTGGTTCTTCAGCCGCGTGCCGCTGGAGAAAGGCGACTTCCAGCAAAAACGCATTCCGACATGGTATGGAAAGATCAAAGGTGAGGACGGGCGCTGGATCACGAGCAACGTCATCAACCAGGACATTGTCGCCTGGGTCGGCCAAGGCCGGATCGCCGACCGCACGGTGGAGAAGCTCGGCATGTCCGATGTCGGGATCACCAAGATGCGGCAGCGGCTGTTCGAGGATCTCGAAGCGATCTCGAGAGGGCGCGATCCGTCCGGCGTCATCCGCGATGCAGACCGCGCCAAGCGCGTGGCGCTTCCGATCGCGTCACCAGAAACGCATCGCGATGCGATCTCGACCGACGAGATGAAGAGGCATCCCGTACTCAAGAACCGGCTCAACGGAAACCGCTGGGTCGCCGGCCAACCCGACGACATCTACAACGACTTCATGGACGCGATGGGGTGGCCAGAACGCAAGCGGCCGGTGAAGCTGAAGGCGGCGGAGTAGGGGTGGAGCTTTTCTCTTGCGCATAGCGGTCCCGCTCGCGGTTCCTGCGCTCCTGGAAGCCGAGTGAAGCGAGGCTATCCGGGATCCTGCCCCGAACGAATTCGAGGCTCCGTGCTTTCCGCGCCGGCCGTGCGCAACGCCATCGCGGCAAGACCCCGGATCTGCGCACGGTCGGCACTGCCGACCATGCTGCGGCCGGGGACGCAGGCTGATAGGATATTGCCCTCAAGGAACTGTGCGATGCCGCCACGTCCAATCATCGTGTTCGATCTCGACGACACGCTCTATGCCGAACGCGATTTCGCGATCTCGGGGTTCAAGGCGTGCGAGCGGTGGCTCGAGGAGAAGCACGGCGTCGGCGGGGTCGTGGCTGAGATGACGCGGCTGCTCGACGACGGCCACATGCGGCAATTGTTCGTGGACGTCCTCAAGGATCGTGTACCCGATGCGACGGACGCTCACCTGGAAGCGTTCATCGACGTCTACCGGCTGCACGAGCCTGACATCGCGCTCTATCCCGATGCAGCTTGGGCGCTCGATCATTTCGGCCGCGATGGTCCGTTGGGGCTCATCACCGACGGTCAGCACGAGGTGCAGTCGAGCAAGGTGCGCGCGCTTCGCATCGCGGACCGGTTCGGGCACATCGTCTACACCGGCGCACTCGGTGGCCGCGCCTTCTCGAAGCCGCATCCGCTGTCATACGAGCGAATGGAGGCGGCGATCGGCGTTCCAGGGCGGCAGTTCGTCTACGTCGGAGACAATCCAGCGAAGGATTTCGTGACGCCCAATGAGCGCGGCTGGATCAGCGTGCAGGTGCACCGACCGATGCGTATTCATTCGCGCGCAGTGGCGGCGCCGGGGGGCACGGCGCAGCATGAACTGCACAGCCTGGAAGAACTGCCGGATTTGCTGGCTAGCCTGGCGGTCTAGCCCGCTCTGCGGAGAGCATTACAAATCGTCCAATGACTCAACTATGTTTCTGGCGATATGTTTCTGGCGCTTGCCTGCGGGTATGCGGCAGGGCACATTCAGCTCGGTATCGAGCAAGCGTCCATCGGGGAGCGAGACCGGAACCATGCGCCGCAAGGACTTCCTCCGTCTATCAATCGGGGCGCCGCTGGCCGCAGCGTTTGCGACCTGTCTTGGTCTCGCCGCAAGGGCCGCCACGACCGTCCGCGTCAAGAAGCCGAGCAAGGCGTGGGAAGCCACCGAATTCACTTTCGAAAAAGATGGCCGCGACTATCCGGGCCTCGCACTGCGGGTTCCTGGCGCGGATGGGAAGCCCGATAGCATCTACACGGCTTGCCGGCTGTGTCCGCACGAGAGCTGTACGTTCGGTTTCGAGACCAACTACCAGCTCGTCGGCCGGATCATCGGCAAGGAACTGTCCAACCCAGTGCTGTTCTGCCGTTGCCACATGTCGGTGTTCGATCCGGCGCGAGGCGGCGAAGTGTTGAACGGTCCGGCGAAGCGCGTACCCTGGCGCTTCGACACGGTCGATGAAGGCAACGAACTGCACGTCGTGGCGCTGGAAGAGGGTGCTGGCGAAATCAAGTGATGCGGCGGACGGCGAGGCCAACTTGCCGCCGACGAAAAACAATATCCAAGGAGAGAGGAAACGACATGAAACTCATCCCAACCGTTAGGGCGATGCTGGCTGCCGCGGCTATCGCGTTCGTCACTCCCGCGCTTGCTCAATCGCAAGGTGCGCTGGTCGAGTTGCCGCCGCCGGCCAAGTCGCTGAAAGCGGAAGAGACTGCGATCATCGTCGTGGATTTCCAAAACAACTTCGCAGCGACCAAAGGCGAGCACTATCCGCGCCTGGAGAAGCAATACAAAGAAAACCAAATGCTCGAGAAGTCTGTTGCCGCCGTGAAGCGGGCTCGCGAACTCGGCATTCTGGTGATTCATGTCACCGAGGGATACACGCACGACTACCGCGAGCTCGATTGGGGCACGACCGGTAACTTCCACCGCGCCCAGATCCTGCGGCAGGCGTGGAAGGCGAACACGTGGCCGGTGGACCTCTACGAACCCCTCAAGCCAGGCCCTAACGACAAGGACATCTGGCTGCCGAACCGGATCGCGGCAAGTGCGTTCAACTCCAATGCGCTCGATTCCATCCTCAAGCACCGCGGCATCAAGAATGTCGCGATCATGGGCTTCAATACGGACATCTGCGTCTACGCCAGCGTGCTGTCGGCACACGATCTGGGATATCGAGCTTACGCGCTCAAGGATCTGATGATCTCGTTCCGGCCGGACTTCGCCAAGAACATGCTGGAGTTCGTTTACCCAATGTGGTCGCGCGTTCTCGACAGCAACGAGTTCATGGGGATGTTCCAGCGGTCGTGAACCAAGCTGCGGTTCGTGCCGGGCCAATGTGGTCCGGCACGAATTGCAAAGCGATTCGTCTCGTGGCTCGAGCTTGAGAAGCCTGGCTTATGTCGTCGGCCGTGAAGTTTCTTCAACCTGCTGATCTCGTTTGCTGATCGAGCGGGAAGTCTGGCTTTGAGTTGCCGGATTTCCACGCTTCCCCGTGGATTTCCTTGCAAATCGTGATGGGGGTTTGCTGCTGTGGCGAACCATGATTC
>CANJPN010000683.1 GCA_947475855.1 Bradyrhizobiaceae bacterium | reverse complement strand
GTCGAGGCCGCTGAACGCAGAGACCAGCATGAACAGGGTCGATCGCGGTAGATGGAAGTTCGTCAACAGGAGGTCCACCGCGCGGAACCGGTAGCCTGGCGTGATGAAGATGGCCGTCTCGCCACGGAAGGGTTGCAGTTGGCCCGTGGTGTCTGCCGCGCTTTCGAGGACCCGAAGGGCCGTCGTACCTGCAGCTACGATTCGGCCGCCCCGCGCGCGCGCCGCGTTGAGACGGTCGGCGGTGGCCGCGTCGATATCCGCCCATTCGCTGTGCATCTTGTGGCCGGCTGTATCCTCCGCCTTAACCGGCAGGAACGTGCCAGCACCGACGTGCAGCGTCACGAAGGCCCGCTCGACGCCGGCCTCGTCGAGCCGGGTGAACAGCTCCGGGGAGAAGTGCAGGCCGGCCGTAGGGGCGGCAACCGCGCCATCCTTCGCCGCATAGATCGTTTGATAGGTGTCGCGATCGCCCGGTCGAGGCCCGCGCTTCAGGGCGATGTAGGGCGGTAGTGGCACCTCGCCGACGCGCGCTATGGCTTCGTCGAGGAACGCGCCGGTAAGGTTGAAAGCGAGCGTGACCTCGCCGGCCTCACCGCGTTCGGCAATGCGCGCCGTCAACTCGCCGGCCAGGCAGACGTTTGCGGGATCGGTGAAGCGGACGAGATCGCCGGGCTCCAGACGCTTGGCCGGGCGGGCGAAGGCGCGCCAATGGTTGTCGTCGAGGCGCTTGATCAGGTTGAATGTCACGCGGGCCCGGAGTTCCCCGCGCACACGGGTTCCCTCGAGTGCGGCCGGTATAACTCGGGTGTCATTGAGAACCAGGACGTCGCCGGCTCGCAGCAGTGAAGGCAGATCGCGCACGTGGGCGTCGCTCAGCGCCTGCGCGGTGTTGGGAGCCGCGCCGTCAATGCGGAGTAGACGAGCAGAGTCACGCGGGGAGGCAGGCTCCAGCGCGATCAAATCTTCGGGCAGTTCGAAGTCGAACAGCTCGGTTCGCACGGCTCGGCTCTTGTTGGTTTGAATGCAATGCGTCGTCGCCCTAGCATGCGACGGCTGCGCGGTGAAGGTTTGCATTCCCGGCAGGATCAACGAGGAGGTTTCCAGATGTGCGCTCCCGGCTGTATCGAGCATGTTCATCACGCGGTGTCGCGGCGTGGCCTGTTCAAGGGGGCGGCTGCCGCAGGAGCGACGATTGGCGCCGCGGTAGCGATGCCGGGAGCGGCCGAGGCCAGGCGGTTCCCTCGATTCCAACGCGTCGTCGATCTGACCCATACGCTTACGCCCGAGTTCCCTACGTTCTTCGGCGTGCCTGGGGTCGGGCTCAGGAAAATCAAGGATTTCAAGACCGACGGTTTCAATGTGAATGAATGGACTGTTCTCGAGCATGCCGGCACGCACATCGACGCGCCCATTCATTTTTCGGCGACCGGCGCGGGGCCGGCGGAGATAGCGATCGATCAACTCGTCGTCCCTCTCGCGGTGATCGACGTTTCGGCCAAGGCGAGCCGAGATGCGGACTATCAGCTGGATCCAGCCGACATCGCGGTATGGGAGAAGCGCCATGGCCGGCTTCCTCGCGGAGCGTGCGTGGCGCTCTATTCGGGATGGGAAACGCATTTGGGTTCGGGTCGCTTCGCGGGGAAGGACGACAAGGGCGTGTTTCACTTTCCAGGCTTTCACCCCGAGGCCACTGCTATGCTTCTGGAGCGGCGGAACATTGCCGGACTGGCGGTCGATACCCTGTCGTTGGATCACGGGCCGTCGAAAGAGTTCAAGACCCATACGACGTGGCTGCCGGCTGGGCGCTGGGGCGTGGAGAACATGGCAGGGCTTGGCAACGTACCGCCGGCGGGGGCTACGCTGGTGGTCGGAGCGCCGAAGGTGAAAGGCGCAAGCGGTGGGCCTGCTCGTGTCTACGCGCTGGTGTGAGCTGGCCCTACGAGATGGGGTCTGGACAAGCAGGGCGGCGCGGGGCAAAGCATTTTGTGTGCGCTGCACAATCGTTCGCGCCGTCATTCTCTGGTTACGGTTCCCACCAAGGACATCCCCATGCTCCTCAAAGGCAAGAAGGCACTGATCACCGGCTCCACGTCGGGCATCGGCCTGGGCATGGCAGAGGCAATGGCGCGGGAAGGCGCTGATGTCGTGATCAATGGCCTGGGCTCGCAGGCGGACATCGATGCGGCGCTGGCGCGCGTCAAGGCATTCGGCACTCGCGTCGCCTATGACGGCGCAAACATGCTGAAAGGTGACGAGATCGCGGTGATGATCGCGAAGGCCGAAAAGGATTTCGGGGGCCTCGATATTCTCGTCAACAACGCTGGCATCCAACACGTCTCCCCCATCGAGACGTTTCCGATCGAGAAATGGGACGCCATCATCGCAATCAATCTGACGTCGGCCTTCCACACGATCCGGGCTGCGGTTCCCGGCATGAAATCGCGGAACCACGGGCGGATCATCAACATCGCTTCGGCGCACTCGCTGACTGCGTCACCGTTCAAGGCGGCATACGTATCGGCCAAGCACGGCATCGCCGGATTGACCAAGACGGTGGCCTTGGAGCTGGCCGAGCACGGTGTGACCTGCAATGCGATCTCGCCGGGCTTCGTGTGGACGCCACTGGTCGAAAAGCAGATCCCGGATCTCGCGAAATCCGAGGGCATCAGCGAGGCCGAGGCGAAGAAGAAGGTTCTCTCACGTCAGCCAACGCGGCAGTTCGTGACCGTAGATCAAGTTGCTGCGCTTGCGGTATTTCTTGCAACCGAAGCGGCAGCACCGATCACGGGTTCGAACTACTCGATCGATGGTGGATGGACGGCCGAGTAGGCCCGGCCGGGCATGCTTACTTCGCCGTCCGCAGCGACATGATGAACTCGGCCAGCGCGTCCGCTTCGTCCCAGGTCAGGTGGTGGTCGGGCATCATCGGCGGGCGCGAGCGGAGCCACTTCACGATGGTCTCGTGATCCTGTCCGGGCCGGTTGGCGATGGCCGAGAAGCTCGGCAGCCCCGTGGGCCCGTGCTTCTCGCCCTGACCGGGCTGCATATGGCAGTTCGCGCACAGGCTTTGGGCCAGCGCGCGTCCCTTTTCGGCATCCTG
>CANJPN010000682.1 GCA_947475855.1 Bradyrhizobiaceae bacterium | reverse complement strand
TGAGGTGGTTGATCGTCAGCGGGCTCGCGGACATCAGCAGCGTGTAGCCGTCGGGTGCTGATTTGGCGACGAAGTCGGTGCCGATGACGTTGCCCGCGCCCGGTTTGTTGTCGACGACGAACTGGCGGCCGAGCAGGCGCGACAGCGCTTCCGCCGTGATGCGACCGATGGTGTCGGTGCCGCCGCCAGGAGGAGAGGGCACGACGATGCGGACGGGTTTCGCCGGATAGCCGGCGGCCGGGGATTGCGCGGCGGCGGGTGATGCGAGCGCGACGAGCGCGGCCAAAGAGAGCAAGGCAGCCGGCAGACCTATCGCCATGCGTCCCCGGACAAGCGGTCGGACACCTTCGTCCGAGCGCGCAGAGCCGGGGTCTTTACCCATATCGGACGTGTAAAGATCCCGGATAGCCTCGCTTCGCTCGCCTTCCGGTAACGCAAAGACTTCATGGGCTACGTTCATCGTGCGTTTCCTTGGAGCTTGGTCATCAGCACCGAAATATCGTCGAGGCGGTCGAGCGACCAGAGGGTATCGAGAAGGTCGAGGGACTGTGCGTCCGTCCAGGCGGCGCCGAGATTGCCGCGGAACTTGCGTTCGACTTCTTCGCGGGTCATCGGGCGCTGGGCGAAACCGGGGGCGAAGTCCACTTCGCGCGAGACGATTTCGCCGTTCGTGAGAGTAGCCGCCACGCGCGTGGGAACAGCTAGACCGATGCGTTTCGTGAGGGCTGGATCTTCGATGACTTTGATCTTCTGCATGAACGCGAGCACCGCGGGATCGCGGAACTTTGTAGGTTCGAAGCTCGCCTCGGTGATGTCGCCGTCGAACATCGCCCGGGCGGTGATGTAGGGCAGGCTGTGGTCGGCGGTTTCGCGCGATTGCGGGTCCCACTTCTCGGGTTCGCTGCCGGTGCGTTGCAGGCCACGTTTGGTGGTTGCGATCTCGATCGATGCGATGCGGGCGAGGTCGCAGACTTCTCTCGCGACCTCGATGCCGGCGACGATGGCGGTCTGGGTGTAGATGACGGCGGGATAGGGCTTGATGGTGCAGCGGTGCAGGCGGAATTCCCGGCCGGGGCCGCCGAAGGCTTCGACGTCGACCTCGGCAGGACCCGTGATCTGCTGGATGAAGCCGGAGCGGCCTTCGAAGATCGGGGCGGGGCCGGTCATGCCGGCGCGTGCGAGGCGGGCTGCGAAGATCGCGTTGCGGCCGGCTTCAGCGACGGCGACGCCCTTCCACAACGACAGCGCGCCGACGCGCGTTTGCGCCATGGGAATGTGGTCGTTGAGGGCGAGAGCGACCGCGTGAGAAAGCTGGCCGGCGTCGAGCTTCATCAGTTTGCCGGCGGCGAGTGCGACGGCGGGCAGGCCGAAGACCGGCGGGTCCCAGCCGCGCGTCGAGATGTCGAACACGTCGACGAGGCGGCAGTTGATCTCGTAGGCGATGACGATCGCGAGGATGAGGTCGCGGGCGGTCGCCCGCTCGGCTTCGGCGACGGCGAGGCAGGCCGCGATGTTGTCGCTGGGGTGGATCGCGAACTTGGCCGTGTAGGTGTCGTTGAAGTCGAGGTAGCGGAACGTGGCGGCGTTGGCGAAGGCGGCGAGTTCGGCGGTCGTCTTACGCGTCGTGCCGACGATGGTGGCGGGGCCTTCAACGCCAAGCGTGACGGCGCGGCAAATGCGGACGGGTTCGGCGTCGAGCGCGCCGAGGCCGCAGCCGATGGTATCGACGACGAGCGTCTTCACGCGCTCGATCGTGGCCGCGTCGAGGTCTTCATAGCGGAGGCCGTAGGCGTAGGTGGCGAGGCGGTCTGCGAGGGCTGGAGATGTGTTGGCAATGTCGGCGGTGGGCATGTGGAGAACTTTCCATTTGCAGATGCCAGTACGTAGCGCACGCCGAGCCAGAGTTCGCCTGGCCGCTTCAATTTTTCCTCCGTCACACCGGCCCCATACTGGAAGCGCGCTTCCGTTTTTGTGTGAACTGGGCCCCGACCTGCGTCGGGGTGACGGAGTGCGTTGGGTGAGCGATTGCCGCCTATTACCGTCACTCCGGTTTGATGTTGGCGCCGCGGATGACGGGTGTCCACTTGTCGATTTCGTCTGAAATGAAGCGCGCGAATTCGGCTGAAGACATTGCGAAATCGGCCGAGCCGAGATCCTTGAAGCGGGCTTGCGCGGCGGGCTCGGCGGCGACCGCGGTGAGGTGCTTGTTGAGCGTCTCGATAATGGCGGCGGGCGTTCCCTTGGGTGCGCCGATGCCGGTGAAGCCGCTCGCCTCATAGTCTGTCACGGCCTCGGCTGCGGCGGGAACCTCGGGCAGCGCGGTCGATCGTTTGGCTGTCGTGACGGCGAGCGCGCGCAGGCGGCCCTGCCGGATGTAGGCGATGGCGCCGGGGAGCGACGAGAACATCACGTCGGCGCGGCCGGCAAGTACATCGATGAGCGCCGGCGCGGTGCCGCGATAGGGCACGTGCAGCATGTCGATGCCGGCGCGCAGCTTGAACAATTCGCCGGCCATGTGCGCCTGCGCGCCGATGCCGGACGAGGCCATTGTAATCTTGCCGGGATTGGCTTTCGCGTGGGCGATCATGTCAGGCACGGTCTTGGGCTCGAACGTGGGCGAGGCGACGAGCACGCTCGTCTCGCGGATGAGGCCCCAGACCGGCGCGATGTCGCGGACGAAGTCGTAGCGCAGCTTCGGATAGAGGCTCGGGTTGATGCCGGTCGAGGTGGAGACGAGAAGCAGCGTGTAGCCGTCGGGCTGGGCGTGCACGACGGCTTCGGTTGCCACGATGGTGCCGGGGCCGGGGCGGTTCTCGATCAGCACCTGCTGTCCCAGGCGTTCGGTCAGGCCCTGCCCGAGCATGCGGGCGATCTGGTCCTGTCCACCGCCCGCCGCGAAGCCGACGACGATGCGGAGGGGCTTCGTGGGGTAGGAGGGTGCTGTGGATTGGGCCTGGGCGGAGGCGGGGGCGGCGAGCGCCAGGAGGGTGGCGGCAGAAGCGCTGAGAGCCAACAGTCTACGGCGTTGGTTGCGCATTGGTTCGTGCCCGTTTTTCCGCTTCAATGAGCGGGGACGTAGCATGGCTCCAGCGCGTGCGTCAGGGGGAG
>CANJPN010000681.1 GCA_947475855.1 Bradyrhizobiaceae bacterium | reverse complement strand
GTTACGCACGCGCCACCCGAACGTACCCGTGATCGGGTTTCCGCGCGGCATCGGCGTGCACGTCCCGCACTATGTCGAGGAAACCGGGGTCGACGGCATCGGTTGCGACACGACCATGCCGATGTCGGAACTCAAGGAGCGCATCGCGGAATTGGGCGTCGTCATGCAGGGCAACCTCGATCCGCTGCTGCTCGTGGCAGGTGGTTCGCACATGGAAGCGCGCGTCCGCGAGATCCTCGCGGATGCAGCCGGCGCGCCGTTCATTTTCAATCTGGGCCACGGCATCGTGCCGCAAACACCGCCGGCGCATGTCGCCCGGCTTGTCGAACTGATCCGGGAAGGCGCCGTCAGATGAGCTGGCTGCTCTGGCTGAAGGCCCTGCACGTCGTCGCCGTCATTTCGTGGATGGCGGGGCTTCTCTACCTGCCGCGACTCATGGTCTATCATGCCGGAGCAGAACGGGGCTCGGTGCAATCCGAGACCTTCAAGGTGATGGAACGCAGGCTTTTGCGGGCGATCATGAACCCCGCGATGATCGTGGTCTGGATTACCGGTCCGCTCCTCGCCTGGCAGATGGGATTCCTGAATGATTACTGGATGTGGGCCAAGTTCGTCCTGGTCGCCGCGATGTCGGACTTCCACCACAGGCTGGCCCGCTGGATGAAGGCCTTTGCGGCCGACGAAAATCAGAGGGACGCGAGATTCTTCAGAATTATGAACGAGGTACCGACTGTCCTGATGCTCGGCATCGTCGCCCTCGTGATCGTAAAGCCGTTCTGACGGTCCCCCGGAAGGACCTCGCAATAAATAGAACTATTCCAACGTGTTGCTAGAACATTTCGCTTTCGGGAACCTCTGCACTATATGTTGTTTGCCTGACCCAACTGCCCGGCTTCACCTGGAAGACATCGCCATGGCTGCTTCGACCCCGGCCCGTCCCCGCCCTAAGGTTCTCACACTGACCGACGCCGCAGCGGATCGCGTGCGCGACGTCATGGCTGGCAAGCCGGATGCCCTTGCTCTGAAGATCGGCATCAAAAAGGGTGGCTGCGCCGGCATGGAGTACACGATCTCCTGGGCCGAGAGCATCGGCAAATTCGACGAGGTGATCGAGGACAAGGGCGTCAAGGTCGTCATCGACCCCGCCGCCGTGCTCTACCTGATCGGCACGGAAATGGACTGGAAGGTGGACAAGTTCGCCTCCCAGTTCGTGTTCAGCAATCCCAACCAGAAGAGCGCCTGCGGCTGCGGCGAGAGCGTCAACCTCGTGCCCGCTGGTAAGGGCGAGGCCGAAGGCTTAAGCGTCTGATCTAAAAAAGAAATGACACAAGATCGGATTGATGAGCTGCTGGCCTTTTGGTTCGTCCAGCTCACGCCGAAGCAGTGGTTCGAGAAGAACAACGAGGTCGACGAAGCGATTCTGCATCGTTTCATGGGCGACTATGGGAAAACCACCGCGCAGGCGTTCGTTCCCGAAACGGCATTGGTCTCCGCCGAGGTCGCGCTTGCTCACCTAATTCTGTTCGATCAACTTCCACGGAACATGTTTCGCGGCGCGCCGCGCTCATTCGAGAGCGACGCACGCGCATTGAGACTGGCCGAACTGGCCATCGAACGGAGGTTTGATGAGGCCGTGCCGAAAGAGCGCCGGATTTTCTTCTACCTGCCCTTCGAGCACAGCGAATCCCTCGCCGATCAAGCGCGATCCGTCTCTTTGTTCGAGAAGTTGGGCAACCCCGTCTACATTGAGTTTGCACGCGCGCATTACGACGTCATCGCGCGGTTCGGCCGCTTTCCACATCGCAATTCAATTCTGAAGCGGCAGTCGACACCGGAAGAGGAGGCCTTCCTCTCGCAACCGGGATCGAGTTTCTGATCTCACGCCCAGTCTTGTATCGAGCGTTGTATCGAGCGGGCTTGCTAGCAGAGCGCATATCGTCGAACATCTTTCCCCAGGGCCGCCGGAGAGCGGAATTAAGCGAGGGTGATATCGATGCTGCTTCGATCCGCAACATTGGCTGCTGCAGTCCTTTCGGCAACGTGCGCCTTCGGCCAGACCGGCAATTTCCCCGAACGTCAGATACGGTTTGTGGTGCCGTTCGCGCCCGGAGGAGGCGTTGACGCGACCGCGCGTTTGATTGCGCAGCAGATCCAGGACAAGCAGGGCGCGCAGGTCATCGTTGAAAACCGCGCTGGCTCGAACGGCACAATAGCCGGCAGCTTCGTTCAACAGGCAACGCCTGATGGCTACACGCTGCTGTATTCCGGTGCGACGCATGTGATGGCGCGCTACGTGATGAGCAAGGCGCCCTACGATCCGGTCACGGATTTCACCCCGGTTGCGCGAACAGGCGAGGCTCCGCTCGTTGTCGTCGGCTCTCCAAAGCTGACGCAGAACAGCTTGAAGGAGATCGTCGACGAGGTGAAGAAAGCGCCGGACAAATGGACGTTCGCTGTGCCCACGTTGGGCGCTCCGGGGCATCTGGCAACCCTGCTGTTCGGTAAGTTGGCCGGCGTGAAGCTGACCATCCTTCCTTTTCGTGGCACGGCCCCTGCCCTGAACGATGTCGCCGGCGGCCACGTTCAGATCCTCATCGATGCCGGCATCGTTCTGCTGCCGGCGGCGCAAGGCGGAACGGTGAAGGCGCTCGCCATCACGACGCCGAAGCGTTCTGGTCTCGCGCCGGAACTGCAAACTTCCGCCGAAAGCGGCATGCCCGGCATGGAATATGTGTCGTGGTACGGAATTTGGGGCCCGAAAGGCGTACCCGCCGACGTCACGGCCAAGCTCAATCAGATGATCAACGCGGCGACCAGCGAGATCGTCAAGGAAGGCCGCTTCGCGAAGTTGGGAGTGGAAGGCGTGCAGGAAACGCCTGCGCAATTCGCTGCCTACATCGTCAAGGACGTCAACCAGAACGCGGAACTGCTGAAGGCCGCCGACTTCAAGCCGGAATAGCCGGAGAGGCGAGCGCCGGGAAACATTTGCGATGTCCAAGGGGCGGATCTGGCCACGGGAGGATCGATGGTTCGAGGATCCCGCAACCGGCGCGCGAATGCGACAGATCACGTCGCATCCCACCATCCATCATCACCCCTTCTTTTTCGTCCC
>CANJPN010000680.1 GCA_947475855.1 Bradyrhizobiaceae bacterium | reverse complement strand
GCTGGCATTGGTTTCGTTGTTTCGCGCCCCCGGTACGAGCTGCCATGGCAGCCGCACCTCCACCCGGAGAAGCCTTGATGAGCAAAGATGCTATGACAATCGTAATCGCGAGCGCCGCGCGCACACCCGTGGGCTCATTCAACGGAGCACTGTCCACGGTGCCTGCGCACGAATTGGGCAAGATTGCGATACAGGCCGCTCTCGAGCGCGCCAAAGTTTCGGCAGCCGACGTATCCGAAGTCGTGCTCGGCCAGATTCTGACGGCTGGCGGCGGCCAGAACCCGGCTCGGCAGGCATCGATCGCGGCCGGCATTCCGGTCGAATCACCAGCGTGGGGCATGAACCAGCTTTGCGGCTCCGGCTTGCGCGCGGTGGCTCTGGGCGCCCAGCAGATCCTCGACGGCTCGTCCACGATCGTCGTCGCCGGCGGCCAGGAGAGCATGAGCCTCGCTCAACACTGTGCCCACATGCGTGAAGGCACCAAGATGGGCGACGTCAAGTTCCTCGACACCATGCTGCGCGATGGCCTGATGGACGCGTTCCACGGCTATCACATGGGCACGACGGCAGAGAACGTCGCCAAGCAATTCCAGATCACCCGCGACGAGCAGGACAAGTTCGCGGTCGCCTCCCAGAACAAGGCCGAAGCCGCGCAGAAGGCTGGCCGGTTCAAGGACGAGATCGCGCCCGTCACCATCAAGACCCGCAAGGGCGACGTTGTGGTCAGCGAGGACGAGTACATCAAGAAGGGCGTAACGCTCGAAGGCATTGCCAAGCTGCGCCCTGCGTTCGATCCGAAGGAAGGCACCGTGACTGCCGCGAACGCCTCGGGCATCAACGACGGTGCCGCCGCGGTCGTACTGATGACGGCCGCCGAAGCCGCGAAGCGGGGCATCAAGCCGCTCGCACGCATCGTATCGTGGGCGCATGCAGGCGTCGATCCCGCGGTGATGGGCACGGGACCGATCCCAGCGTCCAAAAAGGCGCTGGAGAAGGCCGGTTGGACCATCAAGGATCTGGATCTGATCGAGGCGAACGAAGCCTTCGCGGCCCAGGCCTGCGCTGTCAACAAGGGCCTCGGGTGGGACACTTCCAAGGTCAACGTGAACGGCGGCGCGATCGCAATCGGCCATCCGATCGGCGCTTCTGGTGCACGCGTTCTTACGACGCTGCTTTATGAAATGCAGCGCCGCGACGCGAAGAAGGGCCTCGCCACTCTGTGCATTGGCGGCGGCATGGGCGTGGCGCTCTGCGTAGAGCGCGATTGACGTCTCATTGCGGCGCCGTGAAAAGCGCGTTTCGCGAATGTTGGAATGGACGAAGCCCGCCGGAGAGGATTTCTCCGGCGGGCCTTTCATTTTGCATCGGCAGAGGAGACGGCGGGTCTACTTCGCTTCGGTAGCCTTCTCGGTTGCCATGGCGGCCTTGAGGACGGGGCCCCAGCGCTTCACCTCGGACTCGACGAGCTTTTGCAGAGCTGCGGGTGTGCGGCCATCCTTGTCAGGAAGGATGCTGCCCAGATCGAGAAGGCGCTTGCGGGTCGTCTCGTCATCCAGCGCCTTGTCGAGAGCGCCAACAAGTTTGTCGGTGACGTCTTTCGGCATTCCCTTTGGGCCGAATATGGCATTCCACGCCGAAACCTCGAATTCCGGCAGACCAGCTTCCTTCGTCGTCGGCACGTCGGGAAGGGCAGGCGAACGCTGTGGTGTGGCGATCGCGAGAGCCGTGATGTTGCCCGAAACGATCTGGGGCACGAGGTTGACGATCTGATCGCAGCCGTAATCAACCTGTCCTGCGACCAAGTCGTTCAATGCCGGGCCTGTGCCACGATACGTAACGCGTGCGCCCTTTGCGCCGATAACCGAGTGGAAAAGTGTGCAGCTTGTGTGCGACACGGAGCCTACACCTGCATGAGCTTCCGTGACCTTGCCGTCGTTCGCCTTCAGATAAGCGATGAAGCTTTTCAAGTCTTTCGCCGGGAAAGCCTTCTTCGTCACGACCAGGATCGGAGTTCCGGCTGCGAGGCCGATCGGTGTGAAATCCTTGGTGGGATCGTACTTGATGTTGGGATAGAGGGCGGGCGCGGCTCCGTGGGTGCCCATGTGGCCCATCATTATGGTGTAGCCGTCTGCTGCAGCAGCGGCTGCACGGGTGATGCCGGTAGTGCCACCTGCGCCAGCTACGTTCTCGACGATCATCGTCTTGCCGCCCAACGATCGCGACATGTGCTCGCCTACGATCCGCGCGATGACGTCGGTCGGGCCGCCTGCCGCAAACGGGACGAGGAATGTAATTTGGCGATCGGGATAGTCGGCATGTGCCCCGGTACCTGTCGCCAGAACAGCGGCGATAGCGATACCCGCCTGCTTGACAGAACGTTTCAAGATCTACCTCCCACAAGGATGTCTTTTGGTCCGGCCGTTCTGACCGAAGCTGCTCAGTGTCGACTTCTAACGAATGATATCGCTTGTCCGATCACCGCGATTGATTTGTCACAAATAGTGGCCAGTCAATCGCTCCACAACCTAGCAATGAGACGAACACCTTCCCGATTTTGCCGAGCATTGGGTTGCACGCTGGTGGGATTGGCGTTGATGCAATGCAGCACGGGATGAGCCGCCGGTGCGAAACCTCACTGCAAATCGGAAGCGCGCGAGATTCGATCAACAGGCTTGGACAATCAAGCCACGGGGTCACTGGCGGAGGGAAAGAACCTGAGATCCAATGGTCTGGGCGGGGAGAAGCGCAAGCCTGTCGGTGATTGCGGGATTTGCCTGGCGGAGGTCCGTACGCAGGGTTGCGCGGGAAGCCGCCGGACAGAGACAGCCATCTGAACGTCTCCCTCCGACGAGGGCGGCATGTCCGGCAGGAGCGGCCATGTTTTGATGTGCTGGTTGGCAGAACCTTGGCGCTGTTCCGGGGCCTTGCAGCATGTGAACTTGCGTGAAGATATGGCACCATGCGCCACCGACAGTGAATGTTGGATGCCGTCACAGTACAGGACACCGGCTACCAAGGCTTGATCCGCATGCCGCGCGACAATCAAGGTGAGACACGTCGTCAATCAGGGTGAGACTGCGCCGGGGTGGACGGCCGTCGGGAGGGCTTAAGCCCGACT
>CANJPN010000679.1 GCA_947475855.1 Bradyrhizobiaceae bacterium | reverse complement strand
TCGGGCAAGATGGTCAACGGACGGTGGCGGGGTCTCGGCATCGCGACGTTCGTTGAAGGTGGCGCGTCGGGACCGCGCGAGCATGCGCGGATGGAGTTGCGACCCGACGGAAAAGTGTTGCTGGCGGTTGGCTCTTCGTCGATCGGGCAGGGGATCGAGACGGTCTTCTCGCAGATCGCGGCAGACGCGCTGGAAGTGAGCCTCGACGCGATCGAGGTGGTGCACGGGTCGACGACGCTGCTCAAGGAAGGTTTCGGCTCGTACGGCTCTCGCGCGACCGTGATGGGTGGCTGCGCGGTGATCGATGCAGCGAACAATCTGCTCGAAGCATTTCGCGGGGCTGCTGCGCGGCGGCTCGGCGTCGATGCTGCGTCACTTGCGATCGCCGACGGCGAAGCGCGTTCAACGGATGGCCGCAGCGTCAAGCTCGCGGATTGCGCGGGCGACGGCCTTGCTGTCGACGGGGTGTTCCACAACTCGAAGCCGACGTTCACCTATGGGACGGCGGTCGCGGAAGTCGCAGTGGATGCCGGGACGGGCCACGTGCAGGTCATCGACTATCTCGTGATGGACGATGTAGGGCGCATCATCAACCCGGAGACGCTGCACGGGCAGGTGGTCGGTGCGGCGGTACAGGGCCTCGGGGCGGTGTTCGGCGAAAACCTGGTGTATGACGACGACGGACAGCTTCTCGTCGGCACGCTGGCGGATTACGAGATCCCGCTGGCGAGCGACTTTCCGCACGTGCACGGGCATTCGACGGAGCTGCATCCTTCGCCGAACAACCCGCTCGGGGCGAAGGGCGCGGGCGAGGGCGGCATCATTCCGGTGGGGGCGGCGGTCGCGAATGCGATTGCCGATGCGCTGTCGTCGATGGGCGTGGAGCCCGACGAACTGCCGCTCACGCCGCCGAGGCTGTGGCAAATGATCGAAAAGGCGCGCGTAGGCGCGGCTAAAGGGGGCTGAAGGGTGGAAGCGGCCAATTACGACATCCTCGTCATAGGCGGGGGAAACGCGGCGATGGCTGCTGCGATCAGCGCGGCCCGGCTCGGGGTACAGCGCATACTCGTGCTGGAGGCGGCGCCTCCGCATCTGCGCGGCGGCAACAGCCGGCACACGCGCAACTTCCGCTGCATGCACACGACGCCGCTGGAGACGATGCCGGAGACCTATCCGGAAGAGGAATATTGGGAAGACCTGCTGCGCGTGACCGGCGGGCAGACTAACGAACAGCTCGCGCGGATGGCGATCCGCAAGTCGGAAGGCACCTACGAGTGGATGAAGGCGCAGGGCGTGCGCTTTCAGCCCGCACTTGGCGGCACGCTACAGCTTTCGCGGACGGCGGCGTTCTATCTGGGCGGCGGCAAGGCGCTGCTCAACGCCTACTATCGCACCGCGCAGAAGCTCGGCATCGAAGTGAAGTACGAAGCTGTCGTCACCGAGGTCGACATCAAGGACGGGCGGTTCAACGGCGCAACGTACACCTACAAGGGCGACACGCATAAGGTTTCGTCCCGGTCGGTGGTGTTCGCGGCCGGCGGATTCGAGTCGAACTTCGAATGGCTGGAGAAGGAGTGGGGGCCGCCGGCGAAGAACTTCCTGTGCCGCGGGACCAAGTACAACATGGGCGCGTGCTTGCGGATGTTGCTCGACAAAGGTGCGAAGGCGATCGGCGATCCGACGCAAGGCCACATGGTGGCGATCGACGCGCGTGCGCCGAAGTGGGACGGCGGCATCTCGACGCGCGTGGACGCTGTGTCATTCGGCATCGTCGTGAACAAGAACGGGCAGCGCTTCTACGACGAGGGCGAGGACTTCTGGCCCAAGCGCTATGCGATCTGGGGTCGGCTCGTCGCGGGACAGCCCGATCAGATCGGATTCGTGATCGTGGACAACAAGTCGGTGGGCCGGTTCATGCCGCCGGTGTTCCCGCCGATCGGGGCGAAGTCGCTGGAAGAACTTGCGGGGAAGCTGGAGCTCGATCCAGCCGCGCTTCGTTCGACGGTGGACGAGTTCAACAAAGCGGTGAAGCCCGGCACGTTCGACATCACGGTGCTCGACGACTGCCACACCGAAGGCTTGAAGGTGAACAAGACGCATTGGGCGCGCACGATCGAGGAGCCGCCGTTCTATTCGTATCCGGTGCGGCCCGGCGTGACGTTCACGTATCTCGGCGTCACCGTGAACGACAAGTCGCAGATCATCATGAACGACGGCAAGCCGGCGACCAACATGGTTGCGGCGGGCGAGATCATGGCGGGCAACGTGCTCGGCAAGGGATATCTCGCGGGCATCGGCATGACGATCGGCGCGGTGTTCGGGCGGATAGCAGGCGAGGAAGCCGCGCGGCAGGTGAAGAATTGAGTCCCCTCTCCCCGCGCACTTCTGCGTGGGGAGAGGGTTAGGGTGAGGGGCTGCCGCTTGGCATGTCCTAAGAGGTCAATAGGGTCGCGGTGATGAAATAGCGGAAGCAATTGCTGCCGCCCCTCACCCCGACCCTCTCCCCTTCGTGAAAACGTAAGGGGAGAGGGAGAAAAGACGAATGCCAATTACCGAGCACAAGGTCGTCGTCGGGGCCACGCCGCATGCGGAGGGCGACCGCATCATGCAGATCTGCAACGCGTGCAGGTACTGCGAGGGGTTCTGCGCGGTGTTTCCCGCGATGGCGCGACGGCTGACGTTCACCGATGCCGACATCAGCTACCTGGCGAACCTGTGCCACAACTGCGGCGCCTGTTACTACGCGTGCCAATACGCGCCGCCGCACGAGTTCCAGGTGAACGTGCCGCGCACGTTCGCGGAGGTGCGCAAGGAAACCTACAAGAACTACGCGTGGCCGCGCGCGTTCGGCGGTCTTTACGCGTGGAACGGAATAGCGACGGCGCTGGTGACGACGCTGGCGGTGTGCGCGTTCCTGGTGGCCGTGGTGAACAACGTGAGCCCGGGCGTGCTGTGGGGTACGCACGTCGGCGCAGGCTCGTTCTACAAGGTGATCGCGCACAACACGATGGTCGCGATCTTCGGCGCGGCATTCCTGTTCGTCGTGCTCGCGTTCGTGATGGGCTTCCGGCGCTTCTGGGCCGACATGAACGAGAAGATGTCGGACTTCGCGTCCGGCGC
>CANJPN010000678.1 GCA_947475855.1 Bradyrhizobiaceae bacterium | reverse complement strand
GCGTAGTCGCCACTGTCGTAGGCTATCGGCGTCTTGCCATCGCGGCCCTTGAGGCCCGTCGTATAGGGCATCTGGGCCGCGGTGACGAAACTGCGGCGACGCACTTCGGCAGGATCCAGCCGCATCTCGTGAGCGATTTTATCGGCCAGCCGCTCCAGCACGAAGCAGGCATCGGGCCGGCCAGCGCCGCGGATCGGCGACACCGGCACCATGTTGGTGTAGACGGCATCGAGTTTCAGATCGAGCGCATCAAGGGCATAGGGGCCCGGGAAGGAGCCCAACGCCGTGGCGGACACGATCAATCCATAGGGAACGTAAGCGCCGACATCATGCAGGCAGCGGCCGCGCACGCCCAGCATGCGGCCTTCCGCCGACACAGCGACCTCTAACTGCCATTCCTGGTCGCGCTGCTGCGTGGTCGTCAGGAAGTGCTCCTTGCGGTCCTCGCCCCACTTCACCGGCCGCCCGAGCTTTTCTGCGGCCATCGCGACCGCGTACTCCTCAGCGTAGAGATTCGCCTTGGGGCCAAATCCACCGCCGACATCGGGTACAACGACGCGTATCGAATTGATGTCGCGCCCCATGTGAGCCGCCAGCGCGCGGTGCAGAGAATATGGCCTCTGCGTCGCCGACCATACTTCGAGACGGCCGGCGATCTCGTCGGGCCGAGCGAGCACGCCGCGGCACTCCATCGAGTGGCAGCCGCCGCGATGTGTCCGGATGGTTTCGGTGAAGACGTGCGCGGCTTTCGCGAACACGGCGGCGGTATCGCCGAAGCCGACCTGCATTGCCGCGACGAGATTGGTATCGGCGCCTTCGTGGGCTTTCGCGCCGGCGGCATCGAGGGCGCGCCGGAAATCGACGACGGCGGGCAGTTCTTCATAGTCGACGTCGACCATGAAGGCGGCGTCCTCGGCCAGATAGCGGTTCTCGGCGATCACCATGGCAACGGCGACGCCGACGTGATGCACCGCGTCTTTCGCGAGCGGGCCGTTGGTCTTGAACTGGGGCATGTTGCCGGCCGGGCCGATGGCGGGCAGCACGCGACGGGCCGGGTCGAGGTCGTCGAGCGTGTAGACGGCGATCACGCCGGGCATCTCGCGCGCGGCGTCGGCGTTCACGGCGCGGATGCGGGCATGGGCCAGCGGCGAGCGGACGAAGGCTGCGTGGGCGACGCCTGGGACGGGGAGATCATCGACGTACCGCCCGTGCCCCGTGAGCAGCTTGGGGTCCTCGAGCCGGTCGACCCGCGCGCCGAAGTATCTCACGCCCATTCCCTGTGTCCTTCCTGTGCCGGATGCTCGTGCGGCCGGTGGTGCCGGCATCGCAGGCGAGGTTTTAGGCGGGATGGGGCGTGGGGGCAAATGGGGGGGGGAGATCGAACGGAGCGCGCGGTTCTCCCTCTCCCCGTGAAGTACGGGAGGGGAAAGCACGTGAGCCGTCGCGCCTGCGCCGGATCATACCTGCCCCCTTGCCCCCGCCCTCACACTATGAGATGCGCGACGGCAACGCTCGTCACCCGCGCCGCACCTTTGGGGGAAGCCCATGTCCACGCTGAAGCTCGCCGACTACGAGAACAAGTACAAGCACATCAAGTTTCGCCGGGAGGACGGCATCCTGGAGATGACCGTGCACTCGAACGGCGGGCCGCTCAGGTGGGGGCGGGAGCCGCACGGGGAGCTGGTGCAGGCGTTTCTCGACATCGGACGGGATCGCGAGAACCACGTCGTGATCATGACCGGGACGGGGGCGGAATTCTCCGGGCCGGCGCCCGATCCGAAGGCCAACATGAGCTATCACGCGATGGGGCCTGAGGAGTGGGGCGAGCTCGGCTGGGAGGCGAAACACCTGCTGACCAACCTCCTGCTGATCGACGTGCCGATGATCGCTGCCGTGAACGGCCCTGCCGTGCGGCACGCGGAGCTGCCGATCCTGTGCGACATCGTGCTCGCGTCGGATACCGCGTGCTTCCAGGACTCGGCGCATTTCGTGAACGGGCTGGTGCCGGGCGATGGCGTGCACGTGGCGTTTCCGGCCGCGATGGGGCTCAACCGTGCACGCTATTTCCTGCTGACGGGGCAGGTTCTGCATGCGGTGGAGGCCAAGGAGATGGGGCTCGTCAACGAGATCCTGTCGGGCGAGAAGCTGCTGCCGCGGGCGTGGGAGCTGGCGCGGATGATCATGAAGCAGCCCGAGCTCAACCGCCGCTATACGCGCGTTCTGCTGACCGAGCAGGTGCGGCGGCAGATGAACGACCTTTTGGCCTATGGGCTGGCGCTGGAAGGGCTCGCGATCACGGCTATACCGCGAAAATAAGGTAAAAGCGGCCAGTTGCGACGGACAAGCCCTGGATGCCCCTTGGTCGCCCTGTTGACGGCGGGGATCCAGGTGGCCGTCTAATCCGTAACTTGCCGCAATTGTGCCCGTCTTAGGGTACTTGCTGACTTCCCTATTTCGTCCGCCGCAACTATATGAGTGTCGAGCATTGAAGGGTCGGCGACGATTCGAGGTGGATGGCCCGCGGGCCTTTGGCGTTAGCGCAACTGCGCTGAGCCGGTTTTTCCAGGACAAACGATGATGCGCCGCTGGTTGATCCTGCCTCTCGTCTTACTGCTGGCCGGCACGGTGGCGGCCACTGCGGCCGAGGATGAAGTGCACGACTGCGACAAGCCCGAGGTCGAAGGCCGCATTCGCGCTTGCACCGAGCTGATCGAGACGCCAACAATCAGCGAGCCCCGCCGGGCCACAGCCTACGCCAACCGTGCCCTCGCCTACTCGCTGCGCGGGCAGTACGAAACCTCGATCAAGGATTACGATCAGGCGATCGCGCTGTTTCCCGATTTCGCCGTCGCGCTGAACAATCGCGCATGGGCCTATTTCAAATGGGGCCGCGCGGCACAGGGTATGGTGGACGTGCAGCGCTCGCTGCAGCTCGATCCTTTCAGCGCGCATTCGCTCGACACCCGCGCGCATATTCATCAATCGAATGGCGACCAACAGCTCGCGCAGCGCGATTACGAATCGGCAATGGTCTATGGCGGCACGAGAATGGTAACGCTCTACCAATGCGGGCTGAAGATGAACCAGCTCTACAGCGGGCCCAACGACGGCGTGATACGGGCGGACCTGCTCGC
>CANJPN010000677.1 GCA_947475855.1 Bradyrhizobiaceae bacterium | reverse complement strand
GTGATTGCTCTGGTCTTTCTCTTCATCGAAACGTCGACCCGGAACGGCTTGAGCAACTTCGCATTGCAGCTTTTGTCGAATTTCTGGAGTGGAAGCTCCAAGCTGGCCGCTTCAGGCGATGGCAGCATTTCACGGCTCCTATCCGAACCGTTCATGCACAATCGCGGTATCGCAGCAATGGTTATCATCGCCCCCGCGCTGATGTTGGCAATCTCACTTTGGACCAATAACACTGCAAAGCATTGGGTCATGGCGGCGCTCACAATTTGGCTTGTCGCGATCGTGTCCATGTCAGAGTCCGAGACAGCCAAACTTGCTATAGTTGGAGGGGTCGCATTCTACGTTCTTGCCGCGAGGCGGCCGGCTGGATCGTGGCGTGCACTTTCTACCGTGTGCGCGATCGGCACGCTGCTGGCTTTACCCCTCGGCGCTCTGCCGTATGAGCTAGGGGTACACACTTGGTCTAGCGCAAGCTTCAGTGCACGAGAGCGGGTCCTCATCTGGCGCAACACCGCGGTGAGCACACTCGCCCAGCCACTTTTCGGTATCGGCGTGCAGTCGACTCGGTTTCAGAAATCGGATCTGCCGATGATCGCCAGTCCGTCGGGTAAAAGCCGTAGTCCGCTCGGCTGGCACACTCACAACGCATTTCTTCAAACGTGGTTCGAGCTTGGCGCCGTTGGGGCAGGCGCACTATTGATGGTCCTGCTTGCACTGATAGGCTCGTTGCGCCGGCTCGATGCACGAATTCATCCGACTGCCGTCGCCTTGATGGCGATTTCGATTCTAGTCGCATCGACTGGTTGGAGCATGTGGCAGCCATGGCTCGTCGCCACACTCGGCATAGGAATGGCTTTCGTCGGAATGCTGGAAGCGTTTGTCGCACCACGCTCGGCGGATGCTTCGATCTCTATTCGAGATCATTCGTCCACAGGCTGAATTGAACGGGCAGCACTTCTCACTGCTGCCCATTGGTCGCAATGTGGCTCAATCTTGATGGCAAAGTATCGTGTGAAGGGTGCAGGTAGTCCTGTCCGGCAAGTCCCAGATGAGCGGCCAAACCGCCGGCACACTGGTGTGCCAGGACTATCCTCTCGGTTGCCACCATCGGCACAGTAGCCTGTCTAAATCAACTGCTCTCGGACTCAACTCCGCCGACTCGACATCGGCATCGACTTCGCCCGCGACGACCGCTTCTGGTTTGCCCGCACGACGCCTGTGCGCACGGCGCCGATCGACACCCCAGATCTGCACCAGCCTTCGTCGGTGTAAAAGCGCACAGGGTCGATCGCGAAGCCGAGCGGTTCAGTTTGCGAAAACCGTGCGGCAGGCGCAATTGGGGTGAAGGCCGAGGGCGGAAGCACGTCAGCACTTCCGGCTCACACCACAAGTTTCGACTTCTGACCGGCGCATCGTGATCGTGCCTCAGCCGCGTCGGCATAGCGGCGCTGTGTTCGTCGTCCATCGCGCCAAGAAGGGTGGCGGCGGCGTCTGCGCCGGACAAGCCCTGCGCGGGCCGTCCGAGTTCTATGCCTGGGGCGACAGCAATCTGGATTTGCGCCCCACGAAGGTGAAGAGTTGTCGCTGACCGTCGGGCATCGCGCTGCCCGTCGCCTCGGTCGCTGACCATCGAGCTGGCCAAACGCGGCGACGCCCTCGCCCCCGATGAACTCTCACCGAGGGCCTTCGCTTTGCAGTTTGTAATCGCATCTTATCGGGACGAACAGCGGGCGAGTCCGCGGTCGAGCATCTTTCGCCACGTCGGCCCACGCTCGCGCGCTTCATCGATCGCATCGGCCACGGCATCGGGATCGTTGCTCCGAAGCACATCCAGCAGCTCGCACGCTTGAGCGATATCCTTCTGCGACTTCGCCTCTTGCGATTTTCGACGCTGAGCAATGATGAGCTTGTGCAGGGCGAAACGGATTGGCTGGGGCACCATCACGCGAACGCCGGAGCCGATCAGAGCGACGACCGGCATCGCATCCTCGATCAGGTAATCCATGAAAGCGAGAGGTTCAGCCCCGCAATCGAGGCCGCGCAATGTCACCGGGCGCCCCGGCGTCGTGAGCACTTCGACCTTGTAGCCCGAAGCGTCCCGAAAAGTGCTAGGCTGCTTTTGCTCGACGTGGAACTTGGGAGCGAAAGACGCGTCGACCTCGCGGAGAATAGCATCCATCGGGGGCAGCGAAGCCATGCCGGGAATCGCGATGCGGGCCACGGCAACGTCAACGTCGCGAGAGTACATCGACGACATCGTGAGCCGATCGCCAACGATGATCGGATAAAGCTGGTACGCGATCGTGCCGACTACCACAGCGCCCTTCTCGAAGAGCCCATTGCGAGCCATTGCCGACAGGACTCGGGAGGCGATAGGGTCGGGCGTGGGGACGCCAGCGGCTTTTAGAGCCGTGATGATCTTGCGGCGAGCACGGGTACGTCCTGCAGCAGCACGGAACGCTGCCGCCTTCGCTTCTGCCTCGGCTTCACCCACCGTCCCGATGTACTCTTGGTGGCCGCCGGGATGAACGGCATGCAGCCGTAGCTTGCCCCCCTTCATGCGCCGCGAAATACTTGCGGGCGGATCGTCGGGGAGCTGCTGTGCGAGGTCAGCGTACAGCGCTTGCAGGTTCAGGGGGATCGGACGTTTCATGGTACAAAAATACCAGAATTTTTGTACCACGGCAATTAATGACCGGCATCAATGCTTTAGCTTTGATGCCGGTCACCGCCCAACCTATCGCCGACATGAACATGGCAAAGCTGAAGCCAAACTTCAGGCCTGCAGGATACGGGATACGGCATGCTCAGCAGGGGCAGCGACAATGGTAATGGCGGCTAGTTTCAGATTGGCAACACGGCAGGTGTAACCGGCATCGGCTATACGCTTTCTGGTCTTCGCTTTGACGTGCCTGGGACGGACTCGAGCTGTCGCCGTTTTTTGGTGACGGCCGGGCCGGTCAGGCGGCGGCGGTTGCGGGCTGGCCGTCGGTCTGTTTGGCGATGACCTTCAACCCATTCGAGAATTTCACACCCAGGAGCCACTTGCAAAATAGCCCCAGCGCGCCGGATTTCTCGTCCTGAGGAGGGATAAGGCGAGGCGTCTCGCCGCGATTCAGATGTGGTGGTTCTGCCAGGAAGCACCAGCGGATCGGACGGGACATG
>CANJPN010000676.1 GCA_947475855.1 Bradyrhizobiaceae bacterium | reverse complement strand
TCGCGCCGCTACATGAGCCTGGAAACGATGGCCGGCTTCTGCGATGATGCCACCGTCAGGCCGCCGGCAATCCCGGCCGCCTGACAATCCGAGCCGCGGCGCTCCGGATCATGCCTGTGGGCTTACACCACGTGTTGGGGCACTACCTGTCGTTGTCGGCGCGCGGCTTCCACCGCACGCTGCGCGTCGCACGAACGCTCGCCGATCTCGACGCCGCCGAACGTGTCGGTCGCGCCCACATCGCCGAAGCGCTGAGCTACCGTCGCGAAATGCTGAAGCAGCGCCAGGCTGCCTGAGTAGCGGCTGGTGCGTGGCGCGGATCATGGCTGAATCTGTGAGGCGGAGGGGCTTGACGCTGGGCTGCAATCAAAGTCACCACTCCCCTACCTCAGCGGGTCGGAACGGGCTTGTCGCCGCGATAGTCGTAGAACCCGCGCTTGGCCTTGCGGCCGAGCCAGCCTGCCTCGACGTATTTCACGAGCAGCGGGCACGGCCGGTACTTGCTGTCGGCGAGACCCTCGTACAGCACTTGCATGACCGACAAGCAGGTATCGAGACCGATGAAGTCGGCAAGTTCCAGTGGACCCATCGGATGGTTGGCGCCGAGCCGCATCGACTTGTCGATCGCGTCGACGGTGCCGACACCCTCGTATAGCGTGTAGATCGCTTCGTTGATCATCGGCAGCAGGATGCGGTTGACGATGAACGCTGGGAAATCCTCCGAAACGGCGATCGTCTTGCCGAGGCTCTCGGCAAACCGCCGAGCCATCGCGAACGTCTTCTCTTCGGTCGCGATGCCGCGGATGAGCTCGACGAGCTGCATCACAGGCACCGGGTTCATGAAGTGCATACCGATGAACTGCTCGGGCCGGTCCGTTGACGCAGCGAGCCGCGTGATCGAGATCGAGGACGTGTTCGAAGCGAGCACGGCAGATGGCTTCAGCGCCGGACAAAGCGCCGAGAAGATCTTGCGCTTGATCGCTTCATCTTCGGTTGCGGCCTCGATGACCAAATCGCAAGGGCCAAGGTCGGCGAAACTCGCCGCATAGCTCATCCGCTTCAGCGCTGCTTTGGCGTCCTGGTCTTTGATTGCACCGCGCGAAACCTGCCGGCCGAGATTCCGGTCGATCAGTGCGAGCGCCTGTTCGACCCGCTCCTTCGCCAGATCGTTCATCCGGACTTCGTATCCCGCGAGCGCGATCACGTGCGCGATACCGCTGCCCATCTGGCCGGCACCGATGATGCCAACGCTCGAAATTTCGGGAATCGGAATGAACTGCTCCGGTGCTTTGGTCGTCACGTGCGCGTTCATCGGCTTTGTATCCTCATCGACGTTTGGAAGCCGGAAGGGAAAGGTTGCACGGCACGAATACGGTGCTCTGCCATGGCTTCCGGCTTATTGTTTGTGTCGTCTACTTGACGGCCTTGGCGAGTTCGGCCTCGAGTTCGGGAACGATCTGGAACAGGTCTCCGACAAGGCCGTAGTCGGCGACCTGGAAGATCGGTGCCTCGCCGTCCTTGTTGATGGCCACGATGACTTTCGAGTCCTTCATGCCGGCGAGATGCTGGATGGCCCCTGATATACCGACCGCGACATAGAGTTCAGGCGCCACCACTTTGCCGGTTTGGCCGACCTGATAGTCGTTGGGCACAAACCCGGCATCGACTGCCGAACGGCTAGCGCCCACCGCTGCGCCGAGCCGGTCGGCGAGAGGTTCGATCAACTTCTTGAAGTTCTCGCCCGACTGCATGCCGCGACCACCCGAGACGATGATCCGCGCTGCTGTGAGTTCCGGTCGCTCCAGCTTGGCGATCTCGGCCTTTTCGAATTTCGAGATGCCGACGGTGCTGCCGGCGGACACACTCTCGATCGGAGCCGGCGCACCGCTGCGAGCCGCCGTGGCGGCGAACGAGGCCGTTCGAACCGTAACGACCTTCTTGGCGTCGGTGGACTTCACGGTCTGGATTGCGTTGCCGGCGTAGATGGGACGCTCGAACGTATCGGGCGACACCACGTTGATGATGTCGGACACCTGCATCACGTCGAGGAGGGCGGCGACTCGCGGAAGCGTGTTCTTTGCCCGCGCCGTCGAAGGCGCGACGAGAGCGTCGTACCCGGCCATGATCGGTACGATCAACGCCGCGACTTCCTCGGCCAGCTGGTGCACGAGCTGCGGTCCTTCGGCAAGCAGCACCTTCGACACGCCGTCGAGTTTGGCTGCCGCTTCTGCAGCACCGCGAGCAGCGCCGCCGACGACGAGGACATGCACGTCCGGTCCGATCGCGCGAGCCGCGGTCAGAGCTTTCTCCGTCAAATTGGAGAGTGTGCTTTCGGTGTGTTCCGCGAGTAGTAGGACAGCCATTAGATTACCCCCGCCTCGCCTTTGAGCTTCGACACCAGTTCGGCCACGTCCTTCACCTTCACGCCGGCCTTTCTGGTTGGCGGTTCCACGGTTTTCAGAACCGACAGCCGCGGCGCGATGTCGACGCCGAGATCTGCAGGCTTCTTCACGTCGAGCGGCTTCTTCTTGGCTTTCATGATATTCGGCAGAGAAGCGTAGCGTGGCGTGTTGAGCCGGAGATCTGCTGTGACCACGGCCGGCATTTGCAGCGAGATGGTCTCGAGGCCGCCATCGACTTCACGCGTCACTTGCGCTCTGCCCTCGGTGAGTTCGACTTTCGACGCGAATGTGGCCTGCGGCCATCCGGTCAGCGCAGCGAGCATCTGTCCCGTCTGATTGCAATCGTCGTCGATCGCTTGCTTGCCGAGGATTACGAGGCCTGGCTGTTCGGCCTTGACGATGGCGGCGAGCAACTTGGCGACTGCGAGCGGCTCGACGACGGTGCCGTCGTCGACTTCGACGAGCAGGCCACGGTCCGCGCCCATGGCGAGCGCCGTGCGGATCGTCTCTTGAGCCTTTGCTGGCCCGATGGAAACCGCGATGATCTCGCTCGCCGCTCCCTTTTCCTTCAGCTTGATCGCTTCTTCGATGGCGATCTCGTCGAACGGATTCATCGACATCTTGACATTGGCAAGCTCGACGCCGCTTCCATCCGATTTCACACGAATCTTCACATTGTAGTCGACCACCCGCTTCACGGGGACGAGGATTTTCATGCCTGGGCGTTCCTCATTTACGGCCGCAGCGCCTGCGGCTAAACCTGATCGTCATGCCAG
>CANJPN010000675.1 GCA_947475855.1 Bradyrhizobiaceae bacterium | reverse complement strand
TCGTTCACGTTGAGCCGGAATACGTCGGGGCGAGCGTAGTGGCCAGCCACGTCGAAGTCGAACTTGCCCCGCGCGATGTCGGCGGGATCGATGGTGGCCGTCAGGATCGTGTCGGCATCGTAGGTACGTTCGGCGAGCACCTGCCCCAGCGGTCCGATGATGCAGCTCCCGCCGCGCATGATGATCGCGTCTGGCGATGGACTGCCTTCGATCGGATAGTCGGCGGGATAGTCGCTGCGGCGCGTGAACTGACAGGCGGAGAACACGAAGCAGCGGCCTTCCAGCGCGACGTGGCGCATGGTCGATATCCAGGTGTCGCGATCATCGGCGGTCGGCGCGCAGTAGAGTTGTATGCCCTTGGCGTACATCGCCATGCGCAGCATGGGCATATAGTTCTCCCAGCAGATCACGGCACCGAGCTTGCCCAGCGGTGTCTCGAGCACCGGCATCGTCGAGCCGTCGCCGAAACCCCAGATCAAGCGCTCGGCGGCCGTCGGCATGAGTTTGCGGTGCTTTGCAATCAACCGGCCGTCGGGGCCGAAGAACAGCACAGTGCAATAGAGCGTGCCCGCGTCGCGCTCGATGACCCCGGTGACGAGATGCACATCGTTGGCCGCCGCGATCTCGCCCATGCGCGCGACGTGCGGGCCGGGCACGTCGATCGCGCCGTCGTAATAGAGCCGGAACTGATCGCGTCCTTCAGCCGTGCGCATGCCGACACGGACGCCGAAGTCGAGGCCCTTGGGATAGCCGCCGACGAAGGCTTCCGGGAATACGACGAGCTTGGCGCCGCGCAATGCCGCGCGCACCGTGTAGTCGCCGAGCTTGTCGATCGTACGATCGGGATCGAAGCCGACGGAGGCGGTCTGGACGACGGCGGCAGTGAATGGATGCATGCAGGTGGTCCCGTGCGAGCGGCGGTCCGCCCTCTTTACGCGCTCGCCGCAGCCTTACGCCAGCGCGACGTTGCCGTCGGCGGGTTCAGCGGCGCTCGACGGCGTCGGTCGACAGCCACGTGCGCTTCACGCGGGGCGCCGAGGCCCTGATGCGGTGCTCCGCCAGCTTTGCCTCACGGCGCGCACCCAGGTTGGCGACGAGATCGGCGACCGTCACGCAGTCTTCGATGTCCTCGTCATAACCCAGCTGGATATCGAACGCGTCCTCGTTATCGAGGACCACCATCGGCAGGTCCAGGCGGTCGATTTCGAGCGCCGAAAGGGTGGTCGCACCGTCGACGCAGGCTTCGGGGTCGCGCATGTACCTGCGCAGAATGTGGATCGTTCTCGGCATCAAATCGGTCATGGCGCGCACTCCGCTGGAAAGCTCGACTGCCGCAAATGTACGCGCCTGCCCTCCCCTGCGCTGTTCCCTGCGAGACGTGGTGCTGCCGGACCTGAACATCCCGTCCAAGCTGTCAAACCGACCGCGCCAGCCGGCCGATGACTTTGCGTCGGATCTCGTGCTTCTTCCGCTCGAACCAGCCCGCGTTGATCGTACGCTGGGCGCGGTAGAAGGACGGGCACAGAATAGCGGCGTGCGCCATCTCCCCGCACAGACCGCAGGCCACACAGCCGTTGTTGACGTGCGCTACCGGATCGGTGCGCAGCGGATCGGGGTTCGGCTTGATCGTCAGCGAAGGGCATCCCGACATGCGGATGCACGAATGGTCGCCCGTACAGATGTTGTCGTCGACGCCGAAGCGGGCCTTCTCGACCCGGCGGCCTTCCTTGATGCGCTTGGCGTCCTCCGCGTTCTCGCGGCGCTTCCGTGCCAGCATGCACTCGGATTCCGCGATGATGACCTTGAGGCCTTTCTTCGTCGTCGTCAGCGCCTTCTTCAATGCGCCGACCATGCGACCGACAGAATAGGTGCGGACGGTCTCGATGTCCTCGACGCCCATCGCCTTCAGGTGACGCTCGATATCCATGCCGCGCTCGGCGGCGGGTGTGAAACGTCCGCTCGACGGCAGCCATTGCTGTCCCGTGGCCGAGGCGTAGCCGTTCTGCATGATGACGAGCACGCCGTCTGACTTGTTGTGCAGCGCCGTCGCCACGCCGGTCTGCACGCCGTTGTGCCAGAAGCCGCCGTCACCCATCACGGCGATCGTGCGTTTCTCCTGGATCGGGCCGACGCCGGCGTTCGATGCGAGCGACATGCCGTAGCCCAGGATCGAATTGCCGAACCCGAACGGCTGGAACGTCGCAAAGGCGTGACACCCGATGTCGGCGGCGTAGTGGACCTTGCCGATATCTTTTTCGACGAGCTTCATCGCACCGAACACGGGCCGCTCCGGACAGCCCGTGCAGAACGTCGGACCGCGTGGCGGCAGCATCGTCACGTCCGCTGCCGCTCCTTCGGACTTCGCCTTCGAGATCCGCGCGTTGACGGCATCGAATGCGTTGGCGACTTCCGGCGATGCCGCGTGCGCTTTCAGGAACGTCGAGATGCCCTGCGCGACGACCTCACCCGTCAGCTCGCCGGAAGCCGGAATGATCGACTTGCCGACGACCTTGGTCCCGGCATCGGATTGCGCCAGCGCCTGCAGCACGAAGTGCTCGATGAATTCGGGGCTGCCTTCCTCAAGCACGAGTACGGCGCGCTTGCCCCGCGCGAAGGCGACGATCTCGTCGGGGACGATGGGGTAGGTGACGTTGAGCACGAGCAGGTCGACGCGCGAATTGCCGTAGGCATCCGAAAGGCCGGCTTCGGCGAGCTGCCGCACCACCGTGTTGTAGATTCCGCCCTGCAGAATGATGCCGACGCCGTCGATGTCGCCCTTCACGACGTCATTGAGGTGGTGTTCGGCGATATAGCGCTGGGCCGCGGGAATTCGCCGGCTCACTTTATCGGCTTCCTGCGGGAATGTGACGGGCGGATGGGCGAGGCGCCCGTAGTCGAAGCTCGCGGGCTCAGCCAGCGGCGTGCGTGAGCTGACCTTGGCTGCGACGTTGTCCTTGGCGACGAACTCGCCCTGCACATGGCAGGCGCGGATACGGAGCTGCATCATCGCCGGCATGCTCGACGCTTCCGACATCGCGAACGCGTGCTCGACCATGTCGACGATGCGGCCGAGATCCGGCCTGGGATCGAGCATGACCAGCGTCGACTTCAACGCGAACGCGATGCTGCGCTCCTGGATCACGCTCGCGCCTTCGCCGTAGTCCTCGCCGACGATGATCAG
>CANJPN010000674.1 GCA_947475855.1 Bradyrhizobiaceae bacterium | reverse complement strand
GGGTCCTTGAGGTTGGGGGGGGGCACTTGACCCCTCGATCCTCAAGACGCGACGCTTCCTATTACGTTACCGACTGCCCTCGCCGCCAAAATCCACCGCCACATCGGCCTCAACGGGCTGGCGCGCGAGCGCCTTCGTTCTGTGGCCCGGAGCACGAAGTCGCCCTTCGGCGGCTCCGGATAGCCTAGCGGACATGCACAGTGCCGGCCAATCGGGTTGTCGCCCGGCCTCGCCCGCTTCTGCTCCCTCCGCAAAGCCGCCACAGAGTTGAGCCTCGGGCCTCGAAAGTTATCCCCGGTGTCGAGACGCGCTCCTATCGTCTCCCCATCTCGCGCGTTTTGCAGGGCCCGGGCTCGAGCTGGGAGACTGGAGGGCGACGAGAGCATGCCCGATACCGTGAGCTACATCAGCTGAGCCCACAGGCAATCTGTCGGCGGGGCGAAAATCCCGTTCAACTGCGGTTCCCAACGGATGCGCCGCAGGACGATGGACCCGGGATCGGAAAAGGGGGCCCACCCCCGTTGCGTGCAGTGGGGCGGCGCAGGCCGCATCCGAACGATGTAATGCGAACGAGGCTTGCCCGCCCCGCTCCCTGTTTACCTTTTCCCTCGCGGCTCGTGCGGCTTGCCGTGGCGGGCCCGCAGGCGCTGGCCTGGTGTTGATCACGCTCCGCCACCGCACCCTGCGGCTGTGGCTTGGTGCGGTACGCTGCGCTACCGCACCCTACGGCCTGGGCCGGGCAACCGGGGGGTCCGGCCGCCCGACTTGCACCAAAGCCATACTGGTCAGGCCGCCCCCAGCGGGCTAAGGAAGCGGCGCAACATTCGAATTCAGCCCTCTTGGTGCAGAGCCGGAGGGTGTGGCAGCGCCGCAGAGGAACCTCCCATGAACATCCACGAGTACCAGGCCAAGGAACTCTATCGCCAGTACGGGGTCCCGACCTCTACGGGCTACCCTGCGTTCTCGGTGGAAGAGGCTGTCGAAGCGGCGAAGAAGTTGCCCGGGCCGGTCTGGGTGGTGAAGGCGCAAATTCACGCTGGCGGCCGCGGCAAGGGCAAGTTCAAGGAAGCCGATGCGGGCGACAAGGGCGGCGTGCGGCTCGCCAAGTCGATCGACGAGGTTCGGACTTTTGCCCAGCAGATGCTGAACAAGACGCTGGTGACTATCCAGACTGGCGATGCGGGCCGCGTGGTCAAGCGCCTCTACGTCGAGGAAGGCAGCCAGATCGACCGCGAGCTTTACCTCTCCGCGCTGGTCGACCGCGCGACGTCGCGGATCTCGTTCATCGCCTCGACCGAAGGCGGCATGGACATCGAGAAAGTGGCGCACGACACGCCGGAGAAGATCGTGACGTTCTCGATCGATCCCGCGTCCGGTTATTCGCAGTTCCACGGCCGCAAGGTGGCGTTCGCGCTGGGTCTCAAGGGCGACCAGATCAACCAATGCGTTGCGATGATCGGCAACCTCTACCGGATGTGCGTCGAGAAGGACATGAGCCTGCTCGAGATCAATCCGCTGGTCGTGACCAAGGACGGCAAGCTGGTCTGCCTCGACGGCAAGATGGATTTCGACGGCAACGCGCTGTTCCGGCACAAGGACATCGTGGCGCTGCGCGATCTCGGCGAGGAAGACGAGAAGGAGATCGAGGCGTCGAAGTACGATCTCAACTACATCACGCTCGACGGCACGATCGGCTGCATGGTCAACGGCGCCGGACTCGCGATGGCGACGATGGACATCATCAAGCTGTACGGGGAATCGCCCGCCAATTTCTTGGACGTGGGCGGCGGCGCCTCGAAGGAAAAGGTGACGGCGGCGTTCAAGATCATCACCGCGGACCCGGCCGTGAAGGGCATCCTGGTCAACATCTTCGGCGGCATCATGCGTTGCGACATCATCGCAGAAGGCGTGATCGCGGCGGTGAAGGAAGTCGGCCTGAAGGTGCCGCTGGTCGTCCGTCTCGAAGGCACGAACGTCGAGCTCGGCAAGAAGATCCTGAACGAGAGCGGGCTCGCCATCGTGGCGGCCGACGATCTCGCGGATGCGGCCAAGAAGATCACCGATCAAGTGAAGAAGGCTGCCTGAGGCGACGGTAGAGGCGGCGCTCTATTGCGGTGCCGCCTTTGCGGTCCAAATCGTGTGCCGAGACATCTTCGGCGTTCGCGGTCTGTGGACTGCACCGCTTTTGGCGGCGGCGTTGCCGGTTTTCGGCTTTTGAGCGGGCATTGCATCACTGATCGTGGGGGCGCCCATCTTCGCCAGTGCGTTTGACGAGCCAGACACAAAAACTGCGGCTGGCACGCAGCTACCAGTTTTACTTCGTCCAGGTGAGCGCAATTGCGACCGCCATCATTGCTTGGACCCATCGCCGGTTGCGGAGATCCGCTGGCGGGCCGACGACTCAACCCTCGTTGGCTTGTTGCCTTTTGCGCTTGGCCTGCCAGGCTTTCTCGCGCTTGACGAGTTCGCGGCGCATCTTGGAGCGCCAGCGTTTCAGCTCGCGGCGTTTGACGGGGTCTTTCTCGCGCTTCAACCAAACCGAGAGCACGGCTTGGGCATTGCCGAGGTGAGGGCGGTACATCTCCTTGATGGTCAGCTCGCGGCCGTCCTTGGTGACCCAGACATCACGTGAGAGCGGGCGGACGGGCAGGTCATCGTCGGTAGTACCCGCGCCATCTGGTTCAGGCGCGCAGAAGTTGGGATGCAAAGGCGCGAGCGCTTGGGCGTCGTCTCGGAGCGGGGCCCCCTGAAAAGGCGGCTGCTCGTACAGGGGCTTGTTCGTCCTCAATGCTGACCGTTCGCGCTTCCTCGAAGCGCGAGCCGCCGGTATTGCCCGACTTGAACTCGATGCGCTGGCTTGCGAAAAACCGGGCCCATCACCGATTGGCTCCCGCCGATCCTTGGCCATGTCTTCCCCGACACCTTCCTCGACCCAATGGTGGCTGTCAACGCCGGAGTAATTTTCCATCGGCGGGCCGGAGCAATAGTGCATCACTGTTGAACGTATGAAGGCCCCCGCTCGCGGGGGCCTTCATACGTTCGCGCCTCTTTTTTCTTGGCTCTGTTCCGTTCCAATGTAGCGCTATCCTCTAAGCCAAGGCGCCAGCCAGACAGGATCGCGGCGTGAGCTCGTGTCCGTCGCGCTCGATCATGCGGCGCCAGCCGAGGTAGCTCGGCAGATAT
>CANJPN010000673.1 GCA_947475855.1 Bradyrhizobiaceae bacterium | reverse complement strand
TCACTCTCCACTCGCATCGCAGAGTCGTCGAGCCGCAAAGACCGCGCTGACATGGCGATAGAGGCGTTGGCGCCTGCGGCTCGGGCTGCTGGGTTCGAGGGCCTGTCGATGCGGGCGTCGCAGGTTTCCTTGGAGACACCGCCCCAGCGCGTGGCCGAGGTGCGCCGGTTGATCGATGCCGAGGGCCTCGCGGTGTCGATGGTGATGGGGAACATTGCGTTGGCGGCGAACACGCCTGACGCGCCCGCTATGCTGCGCCACATCGGGCCGCATCTCGATCTCGCTGGGCGGCTCGGCTGCAAGCTCGTGCGTGTCATGCTGCAGCACGAGGCCGACGTCGCGGCGACGCAGCGCGCGGCGGACGAAGCAGCCGAGCGGGGCATATCCCTCGCGCAACAGACGCATTGGGGCACGTTGTGCGAGACGGTCGAACAATCGCTCGACGTTGTCGCTCGCGTCGGCCGGCGCAATTTCGGCATCACGTTCGAGCCGGCCAATCTGCTCGCTTGCGGTGAGCGCGACGTGAACGGGGCGGTGCAGCGTCTGGCGCCGCACATCATGAATTTCTACTATCAGAACGTGAGGCTCGATCCGGCGGGGAGCCATCGGTTTCCTACACGGCTTCGCGGCGTGGTGCACATCAGGTACGTGCCGCTCGATGCGCCGTCCGACATTCCGGCTGGACCGTTGATCGAGTGCTTGAAGCGCTCGGGCTATGACGGCTGGGTCACCGTGCATCAACCGCTGCTCGACGGGCAGGCGGTGTCGGACGCAATCGCTGAGGCTGCGCGGGTGTTCGGGCCGTTGGTCTGGCCACAGCAATCGAGGTGACGTGGATGGCCCGACCAAGTCGGGCCATGACGACACTTTTGTTGTCGGGTGAAGCGCAGCAAGAGTTGAGGGCTAGATTTTCCGCGCCAGCGTTCCTGCGAGGATCGCTGCGATGACGAGGCTGGCGCCTGCGAGTTGCGCGGCGGAAAGCGGCTCGCCGAGGATCAGCACCGAGACGGCGAGTGCGGAGACCGGTACGGCGGTCGTGGCGAGACCCGCCGCCCACGTCTCGACGTGCGCCACGCCGCGATACCAGAGCACCGTACAGACGATACTGGCGGTCATTGCGTACCAGACGAACAGACAGGCGGATCGTGCGTCTATGGCTCGCCAGTCGTAGCTTGAAAGGGCCGTGACGCCGAAGGGCGCGCAGACGATCAGGCTGACGAGTGCGACCGCGAGGGACAGACGCATCGGTCCGATCTCGGTGCTGATGCGGCGCGCGACGAGGACGAAGGCTGCTTCACATAATACCGCGCAGGCGATCAGCATGTTGCCGAGCCAGATGGGCATCGCCGCGTCTGCAGCCGTTAGGGGCTGGCCTTGGATCAATGCGACGCCCGCGATGGCCAGTGCGATCATGCCAATCTCGCCAGCGCGGAGCCGATCGCCCATGACGAGCCCGGCGAAGGCGACCACGGCGGGGAGCGCGGACAAAATGATGCCTGCGCTTGCGCCTGACGTTCGACGGACGCCTTCGAGCACGAACCAGGTGAACAGCACTGAGCCGACGATCCCGAGCACCGCTATCGTCAGCCAGTGGCGCCATCCTAGCGAGACGAGGCGAGGACCCGGCTCGTGCCTGACCAGCACGGCGAGAACCGCGGCCGCCAAAAGGAAGCGCCCAGGCAAGAGGACCCCAGGCGGCATCAACGACAGCAACAGCTTCACCAGCGGCACGTTCGCGCCTGTCATGGACATGGCGGCGACAAGGCTCAGCATGGCAGTAGTGCGGTTCATGGGTCCTTGATGGAATGTCAATCAACCGTGACGGGCCTGGGTGGCCAACTCAGCAGGGCGTCCCCGCGCAGCGCAATGTATAAGGCATCATGTCGATTCGACGCAGGAGGCGAAGCGCGCATGACGACCGATCTCGATAAGCTGGCACGCTCGATCCGCTTTTCAGCGCGCGACGGGCTGATGCTCCATGCGCGCTGCTACGCTGCTCCGGGATCCACACGCCCGCCCGTGCTCTGTCTTGCTGGCCTGACGCGCAACAGCCGCGATTTCCACGATCTGGCGCGGGCACTATCAAGCGGGACTGACGCCCGGACGGTTTGGGCGCTGGACAGCCGCGGGCGCGGCCTCTCCGACAGTGATCCCAAGTGGGAGAACTACTCCGTTGTGGTTGAAGCACAGGACGCGATCGATCTTGCCGCAATGGTCGGATTGCACGGCGTGACCATCATAGGAACGTCACGCGGTGGCATTCTGGCGATGATCATCGCTGCGTTACAGCCGACGATCATCGGCGCGGCCGTCCTCAACGATATCGGACCTGTGATCGAACGCGATGGGCTTGCGCGGATTGCAGGCTATGTCGGCCGCATGCCGCTGCCCGGTACGTGGAAAGACGCGACGCAGATCATGGCCGAAATGTCGAAGCGACATTTCCCGGCTGTGCCGATGGAGTATTGGGAGGAAGCCGCACACGCTTGGTACAATGAAAAAGACGGGCGGCCGACGGCCGGATATGACCCCAAGATCGCAAAATCCGTTTCGGTTACGGCTGGCATTCCCGAGCTTTGGCCGCAGTTCATGGCGCTTTCGAATGTTCCGACGTTAGCCGTCCGTGGCGAGAATTCGGACATCCTCAGTGCGGCGACTCTGAAAGAGATGCTGATTCGGCACCCAAATTGCGCATCGCTGGTCGTCGCCGGGCAGGGACATGCGCCGCTGCTCAAGGATCAACTGTCGATACAGGCGGTCGCGCGGTTCGTTGCGGCAGCCGAAAAAGGCGAGCGCGTCGGAGGCCGGGACTTCGGATCGGCGTGACCGCCAAATGCAATCGTCTATCCGAAGCGCTCCACGCCATGTGTGGATACGGGATGTGACTTAGCGCGATGTTGCTCATCTGCATCTGTTTAAACAATAGGCAACTTGGCGCGTAAAACTGCGGCGCTGATGAATTGCCGCGCACCTGCGAATCAATCAATCCCGGAGCGAGTTGGCTTAGTTCGGCCTGTTTCCGATCAATTCGATTCGTGGGGAATATTGATGACGAAATAGGGTCCTCGACGGACTGAGTGGGTGCGTTCAGGGCTGCTGAGTGGTCGGAGGGCTGCTTGATCCTGATGGCAGAGCGATACGCCGACGGGGCGGGCGGCGGTCAAGGACGCGCACTTGCGCGCCCCTC
>CANJPN010000672.1 GCA_947475855.1 Bradyrhizobiaceae bacterium | reverse complement strand
GAATTTTCAGGGAGCTGCGAAGTGGGCTTGACCCCAATACGACCGAATTAACCATCCCTAGATAGCCGGACTCGGCGACCATCGCTGCCGTCATCTGCGGGGAGGTGACCGTTACGACGGCCTCGGGAGGAGCAAGGCGTTCGCTGCGGGACGCCGAGCGAGATTGTGACGAAATTGAACGCGGCTATCGACAAGGTGTTGGCGAGACCAAACATCATAGCCGCGTTCGCCAAGGTCGGCGCCGAGCCGGCCGGCGGGGGCGCAAAAAAAGGGACCGCCTGCGTTCCCGCGGCGATCCCCGACCATTCGAAATCGAAGGTGTGCTGTTGTATGACGACCGGAATCGCGCTCCCGCTATTCCGCCGCGCCCTTGAGGCCCTGCGCAAGTCCCTTCGCAATGACGTCTTCGCAGCGCTGGTTGCGCTCTTCGACTGTCTTGCCTTTCATCGCATCGCGGAAGCCGGGCATCATTTCAGTCGCGAGGTTCCAGCGGCAGGGCCGAGGGAATGCGGTCGCCCAGTAGTCCGGGCCGTGCCACTCGTAGTTGTCGTCCTTCACCTGTTCCATGCCGGTCGTGTACTCGGTCACGAAGCCGTTCGGTTCGACGAAGTAGGAGAACACGTTGTCTCCGGGGCCATGGCGGCCGATGCCCCAGCCGATGTCGTAGCCAGACTTCTTCATGCGGCCCGCACCGATCATCAGGCCTTCCATGTTGGGCAGTTCATAGGCCATGTGGTTCAGCGAGGCGCCTTCCGAGCGGGCGACGGCGATCGAGTGGTGGTCATCGCAGCAGCGCAGGAAGTCCATGAAGTCAGTCGTGTCGGCCATCCGGAAGCCCAGCACGTCGCGATAGAACTGGATCTGCTCGTCGTACTTCGCGGCATTGAGCACGACGTGGCTCAGCCGCTCGGGCTTGGATGCGTCCACCTCACGGTCGGCATGCTCGGCCACGCCTGCGGAAATGTTGATGCGCTGGCCTTCTGGCGACTGCAATGAAAAGCCGTAGCCGCCGCCAGCGATCTTCGCCAGTTCGTGCGGCGCTTCCAGCACGATCGCTCCCAGCGCCTTGGCTTGGGCATGCAGCGCATCGATGTCGGAGCGGGATTTCGCTCCCAGGGTGAGCGACATCATCTTGGAGCGCGGCGCCTGATGGATCGCCAGCACGTGATGATCCGCCCCGGTCGCGCGCATGAACACCGAGCCGTTCTCGCGGGCGATTTCCTTCAGGCCCCACTGCGCCTCGTAGAACGCCTTGGTAGCCTCGAGGTCACGCACCGCCAGGTCGACACTCCTGATCCCGTAAGCACTCGTCTGCGCCATGACTGGCTCCTCTTCTCGTCGATGAACTTTCTTGCCCCATCGTCAAACGGATCCAGAGCCTGTTGGCTTTGTCCGTCTGGCGAGGCCGCGAACGGGGCCTAGCGCGATCGCTGTGACTGGAAAAGCGAGGCCAGGATCGATCCGGAACTTCCGAAGCATGGGCTCATTTAAGCAGAGTTGCCGACACTGGCCAACATGCTGTTTGACACACGCGATGATCAAGTCCGAAAAACATGTCAACGCAAGTGAATAGTGTTTTTTGTCGCCGGTTCCGGCCTGGGATTTTGGATGGGAAGCTATGTTGCCTCCGGACGATCGCCTGACGAAGCAATCTGAGCTGAACGATGCGTATGGGCCGGTTCCGACAACGCAGGAGGTCGTCCGGGATGCGCTCGCGGCCTATGCAAGTCGTGACCTGGAGGGCTTCTTCGCGCCCATCGCCGACGATGTCGTTTATACCCTCTACCTCGACGAGGAGGTGGTCCCATTTGCCGGTCAAGCTCACGGCAAGATTGAGTTGAGGGCCCGGATCGAGGCAATGCACGCCGTCTTCGAGTACGTGCTATGGCGGCCGCTGCATGTCCGGACACTCGGCGAAACCGCTACCAATCAGATCGAGTTCATACTCAAGCACCGCGCGACCGGCGAGAGCGTCTCGGGCAGGTGCCGCTTCGTGACCCAGGTCGTTAATGGCAAGGTCGTCCGCATCCAGGAGCATCACGATGCCGAGCGCATTCAGGCCTTCATGCGCTTGATCGGCGGCGTGGGATGAGAACGGCGGGCAGGTGCTCTGGTCCTGCCCGTCGAGCCGGCTTGCTCGGTCAGCCCTTCGGCTGCGCCGTCGTCCGCAAATAAGGCTTCAGCGTCTTGAAGCCCGGGAACTTCACTTTGGCTTCCTCGTCGGAGACGGCTGTCGTGATGATGACGTCCTCGCCCTGTTTCCAGTTCGCCGGCGTCGCGACCTTGTACTTGGCCGTGAGCTGCAGGCTGTCGAGCACGCGCAGCACTTCGTCGAAGTTGCGCCCGGTCGCCATGGGATAGGCTATGATCAGCTTGACCTGTTTGTCCGGCCCGATGATGAAGACGTTGCGGACGGTCTGGTTGTCGGCGGGGGTGCGGCTCGCGGGATCGCCCGATGCGCTGGCGGGGAGCATGCCGTAGAGCTTCGACACGTTGAGGTCCGTGTCCCCGATCATCGGATAGTTCGGTGCCATGCCCTGTGTCTCCTCGATGTCCTTGGCCCACTTGGCATGGTTGGAGACGTTATCGACGCTGAGGCCGATGAGCTTGGTGTTGCGCTTGTCGAACTCGGGCTTCATCTTCGCCATCTGCCCCAGCTCGGTCGTGCACACCGGTGTGAAGTCCTTCGGATGCGAGAACAGCACCACCCACGAATTGCCGATGTAATCGTGGAAGCGGGTCTTGCCATCCGTCGTTTGCGCTTCAAAGTCCGGGGCAATGCTGCCGATGGCGAGCGTCATGAACTTTCTCCGTGTTCGCGTGGTTGCGGACGTGGCGCCCCGTTACAAGCCCGTTACAAGAATGCAGAGGTCCGGTGGCATGATTTCAATGCCTAGCGCCGTGGCCCGGGGAGCTGTGAACTTCGCACTCAGCTTCTCGGCGCCGGCTTCACAGTGTGCGAAGTCCGGGCCCGGACGCACTATTAATATAGAAAAAAATTCCAATAATGCCAGGCGGGCTTTGCATGATTGGAAAATTATTTTAAGTTCATTGAGGGTTGCTAGTCGGCCGTGAAGTTTCTTCAACCTGCTGATCTCGTTTGCTGATCGAGCGGGAAGTCTGGCTTTGAGTTGCCGGATTTCCACGCTTCCCCGTGGATTTCCTTGCAAATCGTGATGGGGGTTTGCTG
>CANJPN010000671.1 GCA_947475855.1 Bradyrhizobiaceae bacterium | reverse complement strand
TTGGGGGATACATCCCCCAATAGGGCGCGGGACTAGTCCCGCTCGCGCCATTGGCGCGAACTCCCCTGCGAACGCCAACGTCATCGCCTTCCCGCCGACGCCGCCTCCACACGAACGCGACGCGACCTTCGAAGCCGACCTCCACCGCCTCCGTGCGAACCTTCCCAACGCACGCCTCACCCTTGCCGCCTCGATGCTCTACCGCGGCGACGACCGCGCACGCCTGGCCGCCTTGGATCGCCTGGCGACAGCGACCGGCATGCCTCTCGTGGCGACCGGCGACGTGCTCTATCACGCGGCGCACCGCCGTCCGCTCGCCGACGTGCTCGCCGCGATCCGCGAAGGCACCACAGTTGCGAAAGCCGGCACGCACCTACCCGCGAATGCCGAGCGTCACCTGAAGGCGGCACACGAGATGGCACGCCTGTTCCGCGGGTACGAGCACGCGATCGCGCGCACGATCGAGATCGCGGACGCCTGCCGCTTTTCGCTCGACGAGCTCGTCTACGAGTATCCCGACGAGCCGGTGCCCCAGGGCAAGACGGCTCAAGCCCACCTGGAAGATCTCGCGTGGGAAGGCGCACACGCCCGGTTTCCGGAAAACGTGCCGGACAAGGTCCGAGACACCCTCATCAGGGAACTGGCGCTCATCGCCCAACTTTCCTACGCGCACTACTTCCTCACCGTGCACGACATCGTCGCGTTCGCGCGCTCGCGCGGGATTTTATGCCAAGGCCGCGGCTCCGCTGCCAACTCCGCAGTCTGCTACTGCCTCGGTGTCACCGCCGTGAACCCGACCGAGGTCGACCTGCTGTTCGAGCGTTTCATCAGCCCCGAACGCAAGGAGCCCCCCGACATCGACGTCGACTTCGAGCATGACCGGCGCGAGGAGGTGATCCAGTACATCTACGCACGCTACGGCCGGCACCGTGCCGGGCTCGCAGCAACCGTGATCTCCTACCGCGCGCGCTCGGCCGTGCGCGAGGTCGGCAAGGCGATGGGCCTGTCGGAAGATACGGTCGCAGCGCTGTCCGGCATGGTGTGGGGCACCCGAACGGGCGGCGTGCTGCCAGAACAGCACATCCGAGAGGCCGGGCTCGATCCCACCGATCCGCTGCTCGCCAGAACCATAGAGCTCGCGAATGAACTGACCGGCTTCCCACGCCATCTCTCCCAGCATGTCGGCGGCTTCGTGCTGACGCGCTCGGCGCTGACGGAGGTCGTCCCTGTCGGCAATGCGGCGATGGAGAACCGCACCTTCATCGAATGGGACAAGGACGACATCAACGCACTCGGCCTGCTCAAAGTCGACGTGCTGGCGCTCGGCATGCTTTCCTGCATCCGGCGTGGTTTTGAGTTGCTCAAAGCCCATCACGGCCGGCTGATGAGCCTCGCCGCCGTCCCGCGGGAGGATCCCACCGTCTACGATATGCTGTGCCGCGCGGATTCGATCGGCGTGTTTCAGGTCGAGAGCCGTGCACAGATGAACATGCTGCCACGCCTCAAGCCCCGCACCTTCTACGATCTCGTGATCGAGGTCGCGATCGTGCGCCCCGGACCGATCCAGGGCGACATGGTCCACCCCTATTTGCGCCGCCGCGACGGCCTGGAGCCCGAGGTCTATCCTTCTCCGGGGGCCGCCCACGGCCCTGCAGACGAGTTGCGCCAAATTCTCGCCAAGACCAAGGGCGTGCCACTATTCCAGGAGCAGGCGATGCGGATCGCGATGGAGGCTGCAAGATTCTCGGATGCCGAAGTCAATGAGCTCAGAAAGTCGATGGCAACGTTCCGGCGCGTCGGCACCATCGGTCAGCTCGAAACCAAGATGGTCGAGCGCATGGTAGAGCGCGGTTACGACCTCAGTTTCGCGGAACGCTGCTTCAACCAGATCAAAGGCTTCGGCGAATACGGCTTTCCGGAAAGCCACGCGGCGAGCTTTGCCCATCTCGTCTATGTGTCGGCTTGGCTCAAGCACCACTACCCCGCCGCTTTTGCCTGTGCCCTGCTCAACTCGCAACCCATGGGATTTTATGCGCCTGCGCAGATCGTGCGCGACGCCCGCGATCACGGTGTGGAGGTGCGTGGAGTGGACATCAACCACTCCGACTGGGACTGCACGCTGGAAGAGCGGGAAAGGGATAAGCCCGCCTTGCGTCTCGGCATGCGCCAGATCGACGGAATGAACGAAGCTGAAGCGCTGCAGATCGTTCAGGCGCGCCGCGCCTCTCGCCCTGAAACCTATCCCCTGGAACCTATCCCCTATTCTTCCGTCCATGATCTCTGGCGACGGGGGCGCGTGCGGCCGGCGACACTGGAGCGGCTGGCGGCCGCCGATACCTTCCGCTCGGTAGGGCTCGACCGGCGACAGGCGCTGTGGGAGGTCAAAGCGCTCGGCGCTCCCGAGCCGCTGCCGCTGTTCGCCTGGAGCGACACGCGCGAGATGGGAGAAGAGCCCGCCGTAGAACTGCCGCTGATGCCGCTCGGCGAGCACGTCGTCAACGACTACCAGACGCTGCGCTTGTCGCTTAAAGCCCATCCCATGAACCTCCTGCGATCAGGCTTCATGGCCGAGCGGGTCATGGCTTGCGGCGACCTTCGCACGCTCGAGAACGGCGCGCGCGCCGCCGTTGCCGGCCTTGTGCTCGTGCGCCAGCGGCCGGGCAGTGCCAAAGGCGTAGTGTTCATGACCATCGAGGACGAAACAGGCATCGCCAACGCAGTCGTCTGGCCCAAGACGCTGGAGCGCTTCCGGAAAGTCGTGATGACCGCCCGGCTGATCCTGATCCGTGGCCGCATCCAGCGGCACGAGGACATCATCCATATCGTCTCGGCCGAGCTGGTGGATCGCAGCGACCGGCTCGGCCACCTCTCGGAACGCGGCGAAACCCTGCCGATCCCGATCGCCAACGCAGACGAAGTGCTGCGCCCCGAACCGGGCTCCGCCCGCGGCCAAACCAGCGCGCGCGACCATCCCCGCTTCGCCGGCCATCCCCGCGACGCCCGCATCATCCCCAAATCGAGAGACTTCCACTGATCCCAACCACGACGCCGCATCATCGGCGCATCCAGCCTCAACCACCCCAATTCCATGCACGCAATGCTGTGATGCCCTGCAAACGCGGCCTTTCGCCCGCAACGGCCATGCGTATAGTGTCCCGGAACACTATCCAAGCGTCGGGAGGATTTGATGG
>CANJPN010000670.1 GCA_947475855.1 Bradyrhizobiaceae bacterium | reverse complement strand
TGTTCGCATTCAGCTCGGCGAGCACGCGCACGTAATCGACCGAATCCGTGACGACGGCGACGGCGGCGTGGTTCTTGGCCGCCGCGCGAATCATCGCCGGGCCGCCGATATCGATATTCTCGATGCAGGTGTCGTAGTCGGCGCCTTTCGCCACCGTCTCGACGAATGGGTACAAGTTTACCACCAGCAGATCGATCGGCTCGATGCCGTGCTCGGCCGCGGCGCGATCGTGCTCGGCATTGCCGCGCACCGCCAAGAGTCCGCCATGGACACGCGGGTGCAGCGTCTTCACCCGGCCGTCCATCATTTCAGGGAAGCCGGTCAGGTCGGCGACGTCGCGAACGGGCAGCCCGGCCGCCTTGATAGCGGCTGAAGTGCCGCCAGTGGAAACGAGTTCGACGCCTTGCTGAACGAGCCCTCGGGCCAGTTCGATGAGACCAGCTTTGTCAGAGACTGACAGCAGCGCGCGCCTGATTTTCTGGAGATCGGCCATAGTCCCGGCTTTCTGGTGGTGGATTTGCTCGCACCTAGCATGGATGACCGACGCTGCCCAATCAGCCTTGCTGTCACGGCATCAGGCAAGGCGTTCGAGCCGCCAGGAAACGTCGGTCTCGCCCCAACACGCGCCACGGAGGACGATCTGGCGTGTCTGTGCGGGACCTGCTGGATCCGCATAGTAGAGGCTGCGTTCCAGACTGACCGATGCGCCCTGGCATGTGAATTGCCATTGCGTACCGTCGGTAAGGGACAGCACCAGCGCATCGCCGTTCCCCGCCTCACAGTGGCAGCGTGGATGCAGATGAAAGCGAATGGCAAATGGCACGTCGCGCGCAAGGCGCAGCGTGCCGCCGGGTCCAGCCAGTCGATCATTGCCGTCGATCACGTCGGCTGAGACACCGATCTCTATTGTGCGCGCATGAGATAGTCCAAACTCGGCAACGTAACCATTATGGGTCGCGCTCAAAGTGCTGGAACCTTCGTGCGTTCCAACGCGTGCAACGACCGCGCCCGATGATCGCACCGGCGCTCCACCGACCAATCGCTCGAGCATGTCGTCCTGCAGCAGCCGCCCTGAAGATTTGCTACCGAGCCCCAGCGTGTTGTGACTGGCCGTCGAGCGGGCTGCCGCATCACACTGGAGGTCTGCCGGCCCCGGCGCCCCGCAATTGACGAAAATCGGAGCTTCTCCTGCCGATAGTTCGAATGACAGGGCACCCGCGTGCGCCTGTCCGGCCAGCTCCAATCGCGGCGCTTCGCCGATATCCGCTATGATCACGACCCGATTGTGCGCGAGCCGGACATAGTGCGAATCAGCCGCTTCGACAGACAGTGGTTCGGCCGACTGATCATAGGCCAGGACGGTGGAAAGCTCCGCCAGCGACGTCGCCCCCACGCCGTTGAAGCGCGCGAGCGTGCCATCGCCGAGCCGCATGAACCGCAACATCCTGGACATGCGTGTGATCGCGCTGTCGATGCCTTCGGGAAGCTTGCGCTTGCGCGACGTGTAGCACTGCCGAAGCGGCAGCAGATCGAGCATCAGCTCGAGTAGGACGGTGCTGTTGCGGCTGATATGCCCACCGTCGGGAAGCACCTGGCGGGTAAGCTCAGCGGCGAGCCTCGCTTCCGAAACAGCCAGATGCTTCTCATGTCCAACGATGCAGAAATCGCCGTAGACAACGCCGAGGAGAGCCTCGAGGCGTGGATACCCATCCGGCGCGGTGCCCCAGGCCGCGGACAGGCTGATGAGCTGATCGACGAGGCTTTCGGAGGTGCGATCAAAAAAGCTCTCGTCGACGTTTTCCAGAAGCAGGCCCGCGTTGCTGAGCCAGGAGATGATGCGCCTTCCGGTCACATCGGGTTGCCACGCAACGTCGTGGCGGGCCTCGCCGTAGCCGATCCATTCCTTGACGAGCACGCGGGCTTTCGCCGTCGCATCGTCGCTGGCGGCCGACGTCAAATGCCTGAGCCAACCGAAGCCGTGCAGCTCTCGCGCCCATCCATCGTTCGGCGGAGTTATGTCATAGGGTGAGCCGTTGCCGACGTAGGCAGGGGTTCGGGCCAACCCGAACTGGCCTTGCGCAATCTCCGAATGGAAGCTCGGGTCGGCCAGCCGCAATTCCTGCGGCACCATCGTCAATGCTTCCGCAATCGGCGCGCCGTAGCGCCAGCGTAGCAGCGGCGAGCCGAGAAGGCCGGCCACGCTCCGGCGGCGCACCTGGGCCATCGCCATGCGCATGACGCGAGCACGTTCGATAAGAGTCAGGTTCGACATTGGCTCAAGGCCATCCGGGATCGTCTCGTTCCACCGTCCAACAGGCCATACTATCAGCTCACCTAGACAGGCAAACTGTGCGCGAAGCGAGCGCAACTTGCCGGGGTGTCCACACAAATCGGGCGGCAAACAAGGCGCGCCATGCATACTCGGCATAGCATTGGCTGGCGGGCTGGCAAGCTAGCGCATATTGTACCGCTTTCCCGTGCCGCCAAGGGATGGGATCCTCATGATGTGTGGGAGCACGCAAAATGCCGTCGTTTTACTTGAAGGCTGCTGCTGCAATGGCTGTCGCCGTCGGCAGCAGCACTGCTGGCCCCGCTTTCGCCGCATGGCCAGAGCGAACGGTCACTCTGGTGACGCCGTTTGCCGCAGGCGGCATTACGGACACACTTGCCCGCATCACGGCAGAGCGGCTGCGCAGCCGGCTCAACCAGCCGTTCATCGTAGAGCCGGCCCCCGGCGCTGCCGGCGCGGTTGCAGCCCAACGTGTGCTGCGCGCTGAAAAGGACGGCTATACGCTGTTCTTCGCGACGCTATCGCAGATCGCGATCCTGCCGATGACGAACGTCATCACTTTCGATCCGCAGAAGGATTTCGCGCCGGTCTCGATCATCGCAACGAGCCCTTTCGTGATCACGTCGGGCAATCTCGTTCCGGCAAAGACGCTCGCCGAATTCGTGGCACACGTTAAGGCCAATCCCGGCAAAATCCCCTTCGGTTCGGCCGGTACGGGAAATCTCACACATTTGTCGGCTGCGCTGTTCTTGAAGCTGGCTGGAATCGAGATGAACCACGTGCCCTACAAGGGCATCGGACCTGCGTTCCAGGATCTCGTTGCGGGGCATATCGCGATGGTTGCGGCGTCGCCGGTCGAGGTGAAGCCATTTGTCGGACAGCCCGGCGTCAACCTGCTGGCCG
>CANJPN010000669.1 GCA_947475855.1 Bradyrhizobiaceae bacterium | reverse complement strand
TTTCTTTTTCAGCTTTATGTGCTGACTTCGAGCATCCAGACGAGCGCGATCTGGGCTATTGCCGGAGCGCTTGGCGCGGCTTGGATTGCATGGTCACAAGAACGTCGCGGGAACTAGAGCATCATCCGACCAGACGGAACGCTTTTGCGGGTCGCAGGTCGGATACGGCTCCAGTCTTGCACGTTCGAAGCCCACAACAGAGGCGGAGCGATTTGGCGCCTCCGCCCAATCGATAGTATGAGGCCCGCAATCGTGCCGACCTGCCACACCATCGCTTCCAGCTCCTCCGCCCCTCACTCCCCGACGAACAATTCGCTCAGCGGAATGGCTTTCGGGATGTAGTGTTGCTCGACCATGTACTGCATGAGTGCTTCGAGCGTCGGGCGGTTGGCCTCCACGCCATAGGGCCATGGATCTGGCCCGAACACCTCGTCCATCTCCTCGATGTCGCGCTGCAGCCACGGCAGCATGTAGCGCGGCGCCACCTCGATATGCATCAACTCGACGGCGCGATCCTTGGCGGCGGTGAGCGCCTGCATCATCGCTTTCGCCGCCCATGGGTTCTTCTCGTACACATCGCGCCGCATCGCGACGAGGTGCATGATCGGATGAATGCGCGTGCGCCGGTAGAAGTCGCGCTCGACTTCCCAGAAATTCGGAAACAGGCGCACGATATCCGGGTTGCGGCGGTAGCAGGCGGGAACGCGCGTTCCGATCACCGCATCTATCTCGCCGGCGTCGAGGAGCTGATCGAGCGAACGGCCACCCTCGTTGACGACGATATGCGGTTTCTTGAGCAGCGGTGGCGGGCTCGGCGCTCCGTGTGCGCCAGCGACCTGCACCGCACCCTGAACCCAGGTGATGCCCGCGAGATCGACGTCATATTCCTGCGCGAGGATGCCCCTGATCCACATTGCCGCGGTCTGCGTGTAGAGCGCGACGCCGATGCGCTTGCCCTCGAGATCCTTCGGCTCGGCGATCCTGTTGCAGTTCACGAAAATGAACCCGTGCCGGAAAACGCGGCTGGGAAATACCGGCAACGCCACGAGCGTCCGGTCGCCCTGCCCGATGCGCCCGATGTATTCGGACGACGAGAATTCCGCCAGGTCGAATTCCGCGGAGGCCCCCATCCGGTCGAAGATATCCCGCACGGTCTCGATGGCGATGAATTCGAGGTCGATACCTTCGGGACGGACGTCACCTGTCCGGAGCGGCATCATGCGGTCATAGGAGGCGGAGGCGAATTTGAGCTTGAGTGGCGGCACGGGCTGGATCTCGCGAACGGGTTGGCTTGCGTCTATGGGCACACTCCCTGGGAACGGCCCCGGACGGCCACTATATCACCCGTCCGCGCTCGCCAGAAACGGCCAGATCGGCCCGGTTGGACAGGCGGGGCTCGGCCCCTTCACTCTGACCGCGAAACGACGATGCACGCTTGGTTACTGGGTCGTATTGCGCAGTCGTGCGGATTTCAGCTTGGGCTGGTCCTCGATGTCGACGGCGATATTAACATCGGACTTCATCGCATAGGCCACCGTCTGGATATGCAGTGGCACATAGAGCGTGTCTTCCTGCACGATGCGCCAAACTTGAGCGATGGCCTGTGTCCGGGCCGTGAAGTCGATCTGCCCGCTCAGGCTCTGGATTAAACTGTCGACTTCCGCATTCCCGAACTGCGTCGCATTGAGCTGCCCGTTTCGTTTGCCGCGCGAATGGAACAACGTCGACAGAATCTGTTCGCTGTCGAATGTCGGCACGTTGAGACCGAGCAGATATGCCTCTGGACGTACGGACTCGTTGCGGATCATCGCAAGGTGATCCGCGAAGCTGCGCATGACGGGCTCGACTGTAATTCCGACCTGGGCCAATTGGCTGGCAACAGCACGGCAGATCGCTTCGCTTCGCGTGTAACCATCGCGTGGGCAATCGAGCTTGAACTGGAACCCGCTCGCAAAACCAGCTTCCGCCAATAGAGCCTTGGCACGGCCAACGTCGAACGCCGGGAACCGGTCAAGCTGCCTTGGATAGCCATTGATGCTCGAGGGGGCGACGGTGCCGGTCTGGATTGCCTGGCCGAGCAGCACGCCGCGTTGGATCGCCTGCCGGTTAATGGCGGTGCTGATCGCTTCACGCACCCGCCTGTCTGCCAGCGGATTGCGATTTTCCGTGCCGACCTCGCTCTTGGGCCCGGGGCCGACGTTGAGCCCGAGGAACACCGAGAGGTTCTCGGGTCCGGTGTTGACGGTCAGCGCCTTGTTCGCCTGTAGCCGCGGCAGTTCGTTGACCGGCACGTCCTGAACGAAATCGACTTCGCCCGACACGAGTGCCTGCACGCGCTCCGTATCGTTCGGAAGCGAGCGGTAGACGAGTTCGCTGATCTCCACCGGTGATTGAGCATTGCTCCAATAGGCGTCGTTGCGCCGCATCACGGTGCGATTGCCGATTTCGCGGCTGACCAGAACGAAAGGACCCGTCCCGTTTGCGTGGGCGAAAGTATATGCCCGGTGGCGCAGGTTTTCGTCTGCGACTTGGACTGCGCCGTTCTTCTCCACCCATGCTTTGCTCATCATGAGCACATGAGTGAGATTAGCAGGTAGCAGCGGTGTCGGGCCCTTGGTGCGAATTCGGACGAGATGGCTATCCACCGCGATAACGTCGTCGACCGCCGCCAGCAGTGGACTGACACCTGCAATCGGTTGCTTGGCGCGCTTGATCGAAAACAGCACGTCTTCGGCAGTGAACGGCGTGCCGTCGTGGAAAGTTACGCCGCGCCGCAGTCTGAACTCCCAGACCAGCGGATCGGACGTCAGGCCCCAGCTCTCCGCCAGCGCCGGCGACGTTTTGCCCTGCGCGTCGCGCAGCAGCAGTGGCTCGTATATTTGTTGATTGAGCGACATCGCGAAACCGCCGTCGACGGCGTGCGGATCGAGTGTCTGGGTGTCGCCGGCTCGCGCCCACGTTATCGAGCGCGCGTCCGCGGTCGTGAGCATGGGCTGAGCGAGCGGACTGAGCGCAATCGTGCCGATGAGAAGAACGCCCGCCAATGGCAGTCGCGCCTTCCGCGGCATGAGTAGCTCCTTTTCTAGGCCGGGGGTCTCGTACACCTACGATACAATAGTATCGCGATCGACAGATGTCACCGCCTCAAGAGCCCAAAAAGCGAGGCAAATTCGACACGACGTGTGAATTCATTCGCTTTCTGTAGCGCCCTG
>CANJPN010000668.1 GCA_947475855.1 Bradyrhizobiaceae bacterium | reverse complement strand
CGGGCTTCAAGAGCGCGGGCTTCATGATCGGCACCGACGTCGTGGTCATGCCGCTGTGGACGCTGACCGCGTCGGCTGGATATTCGCGGCTGCTGGGTGACAGCGCTTCGAGCCCGATCGTCGAGACGCAGGATCGCGTTGAAGCGCGCTTGGGCCTCAGCCGCAGCTTCGATCTGCGCTGGTGACTACTCTCTCTCCAACTATAATACCTTGCCTGGGTTCAAGATCCCGTTCGGATCGAACGCATTCTTGATGCCGCGCATCAGTTCCAGCTCTACCGGACTCTTGAACCTCGTCAACTCGTCGCGTTTTGAGCGGCCGATGCCGTGTTCCGCCGATATGGAGCCGGTCATCTCGTGCACGAGATCATGCACCGCCGCGTTGATGTCGTGCGCGGTCTTGGTGACGAACAGGGTCTTGTCCCCGCCGACCGGCTGGCTGATGTTGTAGTGGATGTTGCCGTCGCCGAAATGGCCGAACGGTACGGGCCGCGCACCCGGGCACACGCGCTCCACGATCACGTTGGCGCGCTTGATGAACTCCGGCACCCGCGCGATCGGCACGGATACGTCGTGCTTGGCTGAACCACCTTCCGGTTTCTGCGCCTCCGACATGAGTTCGCGCAACTTCCAGAAATCACCGGCTTGAGACAATGAGGCCGCGATCACCGCGTCGGTGATCACGCTTTTTTCCGCCGCTTCCGTCAGGATCGCCTCCAACTCCCGGCCCGCCTGACCGTCGGCGCGCGACCCAGACACTTCCATGAGCACGTACCAGGGATGCCGCTCGCCGAACGGGATGCGATTGGGCGGGAAGTTCCGGCACAGCATCTCAAGACCTTCGTGCGACAGGAACTCGAACGCGGTGAGGTTAGACAGCGACGTCTCGTGCGCGAGTTCGAACAGGGCGAGTGCGCTGTCGAGCTGCGGCAACGCGATGAACGCGGTGGCCTTCTCCGCCGGCTTCGGAAACAGCTTGAGGACGGCCGCCGTGACGATCCCCAGCGTGCCCTCCGATCCGACGAACAAATCGCGCAGGTCGTAGCCGGTGTTGTCTTTCTTGAGCGACTTCAGGCCCGGCACGATGCGCCCGTCTGCGAGCACCACCTCAAGCCCCAGAATGAGCTGCCGCGTATTGCCGAACGCGAGCACGCCGACGCCTCCGGCATTCGTACCAATGTTGCCGCCGATCCGGCAGCTTCCCTCGGACGGGAGCGACAGCGGGAAGAACCGCCCGGCTTTGTCCGCCTCCGCCTGGCATTCGGCGAGCGTCAGGCCGGCCTCGACCGTCATGTTGTAGCCCGCCGCGTCGACATTGCGAACCTGCCGCATCCGCGCGATCGACAGCACGATCTCGTCACCACGCTCCCAAGGCACTTGCCCACCGACGAGTCCCGTGTTGCCTGCCTGCGGCACCACTGCCACTCGTGCCTCGTTGCAAATCGCGAGGATGCGCGACACCTGTTCTGCCGACGACGGCCGCAGCACCAGCGGCGAACGCCCGAAATAGAGGTCCCGCATCTCCCTGAGATAGGGCAGTTGCTGATCGGGATCGACCAGCGCGTGCTCGGCGCCGACGACCTCGGCGAGGCGGGCGATGAGGGCGGGTGAGGGAGCGTTGAGGGGCGGGCGGCTGCCGTCTGCGGTCATGGCTCGATCCGTATCTGTAAGAGTTCGGCCCTTTCATAGCCCGCTGGCGGGCCCCCGTCACGAGGTCGTCACGGCGCACCTGTGCTCAGCCGGCGCCCACCCACTTAACAGCACGTTAACGAGAATTGTGTATTGTGCGGTGTTAAAGCCGCAACTTTCATAGGCGAATGGGTCTGCCGGAAGACGAATTTCAGAAGGCATCACCATGATTATGGATTTTCTCGCACGTTGTTTTGAGCTCGACTCGGCGGGCTGGAGCGTACTTATGATGCTCTGCGGCGCGGGGTACGTGCTGCTCTCGCAGATGATGGGAGAGCATAGCCCGGCCTTGCTCGGCACGCCGATCCTTGCCCTGTGCGCAGCCATAGGAAACCGGGCGATCGTCGATCTGGGGCTGGTCGCGGCCAGCGACAAGATCATGAACATGGTTGTCGGTATGACCGCAGGCATGTTGGTCGGAGCATTCCTGGTCGTGGGGCTGTTATGGTCGTGGAATGCTGCGATGGCGCGGTGAGCGCCGCGGGCATGAAGGAGTTCTGACCTCAGGTGAACCTCTTCATTGCCCAGAACGGGTAGCTGACTGCCGATGCCCGCACGCCACGTCGAAGACTTCTTTGGCATTGTGCTTTGCTTCTGACGCACAGCTGCCGGCAGGGACGAGCGCATCGCCGCGTTCTTCGCTTTCGTTCAACGTGCCGGCGTGCGAAAGACTGGGCGCGCAAAGAGATCGCATGCCCGCTGTCGCCCTGGTTTCGCCGGCGAAAACCTTTGATGGAACGAGCCACATCGAACGTGCTACGGGATGGCCTTGCCGTTTACCTATCGCGCAGGGGGCAAGCGATCTCGACACTAAGCTTCGGTAGAATAAGGCCACGTATTTTCTTGGAGTTTTGCGGATGGAGGTCGCGTGAAAGGCATCGTTCTGGCAGGCGGCACTGGAACGCGGCTGTTTCCCGCGACCCGTGCGATCAGCAAGCAATTGCTGCCCGTGTACGACAAGCCGATGATCTACTACCCGCTCAGCGCACTGATGCTTGCGGGGGTGCGCGATGTGCTTGTGATTACGACGCCGCACGAGCAGTCGCTGTTCCAGAACGTGCTCGGCGATGGCCGGCAATGGGGCATCAACCTCAACTATGCCGTGCAGCCAACGCCCGATGGGCTGGCGCAGGCTTTCATCATCGGCCGGAACTTTGTGGGCAGTGATCGCTGCGCGCTGGTTCTGGGCGACAACATCTTCTACGGCCAAGGTCTGACGGAGCAGTTGCGCCAGGCGGCAACGCGAATGAAGGGCGCGACTGTGTTCGCCTATGGTGTCCGCGATCCCGAGCGCTACGGCGTCGTCGAGGTGGACGAGCAGGGGCGCGCGATCTCGATCGAGGAAAAGCCCCAGAAGCCTAAGTCGAAGTTCGCTGTGACGGGGCTCTATTTCTACGATAACGAGGTTCTGGATATAGCGGCCGCTGTGAAACCTTCCGCGCGGGGCGAACTCGAGATTACATCGGTGAATGCGGCCTATCTTGAGCGAGGGCTGTTGCAGGTTGAACGGCTCGGCCGCGGATT
>CANJPN010000667.1 GCA_947475855.1 Bradyrhizobiaceae bacterium | reverse complement strand
TCCATCTGCAGGGTCGAGGTCATGAACGGCGGGGGCGGATTGCGCTTTGTCGCCTTCTTATCGACGGAGACGATGCGGAATTCCGAGTTCTCGACCGCGGCTTTGATCGCCTTGGCGGTGCCCTCGTCCTTGATGTCGAGCCGCTTCAGTATCGTGCCGGCGACGGAGACGAGGCGGGTCGTGACGTCTTCGCCCTTGCCGGTCACAAGGGTGGCTTCGATGGTCCAGTATTCGTCGGTCTTGAAGGCCTCGATCTCGGCTTCGCGATCGCAGACGAGGCGCAGGGCGACGGACTGGACGCGGCCGGCCGATCGAGCGCCCGGCAGCTTGCGCCAGAGCACCGGCGACAGGGTGAAGCCAACGAGATAGTCCAGCGCGCGGCGGGCCAGATAGGCGGACACCAGTGGCTCGTCAATGGCGCGTGGCTTCTGCAGGGCTTCGATCACGGCCTGCTTCGTGACGGCATTGAAGGCGACCCGCTCGACAAGGGTGCCCTTCTTGATCGCCTTACGCTTCTCCAGTAGGCGCATGATGTGCCAGGAGATCGCTTCTCCCTCGCGATCAGGGTCGGTCGCCAGGATCAGCTTGTCGGCACCCTTACAAGCTTCTGCAATCTCCCGCATAATCTTGGCGGACTTGGAATCTTCTTCCCACTTCATGGCGAAGTCGTTGTCGGGCTCGACCGAGCCATCCTTGGCCGGTAGATCGCTTACGTGGCCGAACGAAGCCAGAACCTTGAAGGTCGGTCCCAGGTATTTATTGATCGCTTTGGCTTTAGCGGCCGACTCGACAATCAGTACGTTCATGCCATCGACTTTTTCTGTTGCGGGATGGACGCACGAGGTCACCAAGAGGGGACGCCCAGATCCGCAGGGATGAAATTTTTGGCCATTTCGCGGTGCAGCGAGACGGCGGGAACATGGTTGATCCGGACCCGACTGTCAAACCGGCCATGACTTGAGGTCTTGATTGGCGCGGCCAAAAAGGGGTGGGAAAGCCCGGTTGTAAACCAAAGAGCGGTTTGGTAAAAACACAACTACAGATTGATGAAAGTGAGATTCTGGGTGTCGACATGTCTCAAAGGTTGCGGAAAGCGGCTAGCACTACTGGTTCAAAAGCTCTTGATCACTCGCAGCAAAGTGCAGTCGCAAATCGCAAGAAGCAGCCGAACCCTCGGGCAATTCTGACCGTGACGGGCGATGACGAGGCGCAGTCGGCGATTGCTGCCGCGATCGACCTACGCCCGGATTTGCATAGTGTTCAGTATTTGCTTTCGATGATCCACGATCTGAAGAAGTTTGCAGCCAGATCCGGACTCCAGAGGGTTGCGCTGATCCTCGAAATGGCGGAGCTCGAGGCGCGCGACCAGATCCGGAAGCCGTCGCAGTAGTCGAGATCGGGGCCGCGCGGTCAGGCGTCTGGCTTGACCGAGACGAGCTGGCTGCCGTGCATCTCGACCGCCCCGGTCAGCGCCAGTTCCATGATCGCGACCTGGACTTCACGGGCGGGCAGGCCTGTCGCACGGGTGACCTCGTCGATGCTGACCGGGGCCGGGCCTAGCACGGTCCGAACCGCCTGGATAACGTCGGTTGGGTCGGCGCGCGGGGCAGCCGGAATTGGAGGATGGGCGTTCTGGGGCGTAGCCGGTGGCAGTTCGCCGAACGGTGTCACGGTCGAGGCCATGTCCTCGAATGCGCGGAACGGGGGGGCGGTGTGCTGGCGCGCCAGCACTTCGAGCACGTCTTCGGCTGAAGTCGCGATTAGAGCGCCATCTTTCAGGAGCTGGTTGGTGCCTTCGGCTCGTGGGTCGAGCGGGTGGCCTGGAACCGCGAAGACGTCTCGGCCCTGCTCGTTGGCGAGGCGGGCCGTGATAAGGGTGCCTGATCTCTTGGCTGCTTCGATGACCACCACGGCCAGTGCGATTCCGGAAATGATACGGTTTCGCCTGGGGAAATCCTGGGCGCGGGGCTGAAAGCCGAGTGCCTGTTCCGACACGAGGCAGCCCTTCTCGGCAATTGCGGCCTGCAGGTCGCGGTGCTCCGGCGGGTAGACGATATCGAGCCCGCCGGCGAGGACGGCGATGGTGCCAGTGTCGAGAGAGGTTTCGTGGGCTGCGGCGTCGATGCCGCGGGCGAGGCCGGAACAGACGGCATAGCCGGCCTGGCCGAAACTCGCCGAGAATGTGCGCGCGAGCCGCAATCCACCGGCTGATGCCGAGCGTGAGCCGACGACCGCTATCGAGGGGGGCGTGAGCAGTTCGGTCCGGCCTTTCACATAAAGCAGCGGCGGGGCGCCTTCGGTGAAGGCGAGGGATTTCGGGTAGCCGGGTTCGATCGTGAAGATAAGTTCCACTCCTGCCTTGGCCGCAGCTTCGAGTTCGGCTGCGGCTTTGGCTTCAGGGTAGATGGTCACGGGGCGGCCGCGTCGGGCACGATTGCTCAATTCTGGCAGAGCGCGCAGTGCTTCGGTCGCGCCACCATAGTGATTGATGAGTGCGCGGAACGTGACGGGCCCGACGTTTTCGGAGCGGATCAGGCGCAGGCAGGCAAGGCGTTGCGCGTCGTCGAGCCGCGCGACCGGAAGCGGCGCGGCGGAGAAAAGGTCGGTCGATGGCTCAGGCTTTTGCACCGATCTTAGGCTCCTCGCCCTTCAAGAGACGAGAGATGTTAGCGCTGTGCTTGTAAAGCAGGAGCAGTGTGAGCGGGACAAGCATCAGAGCGAGTTGCGGTGCACCGAGCGCCCACACGACGAAGGGTGTCGCGACACTCGCGACTAGCGCCGAGAGTGACGAGTACTTCGTGACGACCGCTACCAGCAGCCAGATCGCGCAGAACGCGATGCCGGCCGGAAGCGCCAGACCGAGCAGGACACCGATGTAGGTTGCGACGCCCTTGCCGCCCTTGAAGCCGAGCCAGACCGGATAGACGTGACCGATGAAGGCGCCCAGTGCGGCCGCTGCCGGTATCTGCTGCATTGCCGACATGGCCACCGTATAGCTCTCAGTGCTTACGGGGGGAGAGCCAAACAGCATCCACACGTCCAGCGCCAGCCAACGGGCGATGAGAACAGCTGCCGTGCCCTTCAGCGCATCGAGGATGAGCGTCGCGGCCGCCAGCCCCTTGTTGCCGGTGCGCAGCACGTTGGTCGCGCCGATGTTGCCGGAGCCGACGTTGCGGATGTCGCCGAGGCCCGCGGCCTTCGTCAGCAGCAGCCC
>CANJPN010000666.1 GCA_947475855.1 Bradyrhizobiaceae bacterium | reverse complement strand
CGGACAGATACTTGGACAGTTACTTGCTCAGTGCGAAATTCGAGGGGAGCTCCCCGATGCGCGTATCCGTCGTCATTCCTGCCCTCAACGAAGCCGGCAACATCGGCCGGCTCGTCAAGGAAACATACGAGCACGTACCCGCCGACATGCTGGGCGAAGTTATCGTGATCGACGATGGCAGCGACGACGCGACGCCAGACGAAATCAAGGCGATGATCGACAGCGGTGCATATGCGGGCCTCCGTTATCTGCGGCACGGCGCTCGCTCCGGCCAGAGCACAGCGATGCGCACGGGAATTCTGGCCGCAAGTTGCTCGGTCATCGCAACCATGGACGGCGACGGCCAGAACGATCCACGCGACATCTCCAAGTTGCTCGCGCGCCTCGCGGCGCCTGGCATGAAAGGACCCGCCCTCGTCGGCGGAGTGCGCACGAACAGGCAGGCAGACGGCTCCAAGCGCTGGGCGTCACGCTGGGCAAACTGGATTCGCGACGCGGTACTGAAGGACAACTGCCCGGATACGGGCTGCGGCATCAAGGTCTACTGGCGCGAAGCGTTCCTGCGCCTGCCATTCTTCACCTCGATGCACCGCTACCTCCCCGCCCTGTTCATCACCTATGGACACGAGGTCGCCTACGAACCCGTCAACGACCGCCAGCGCATTGCAGGAGTATCCAAATACTCGAATCTCGTGCGTGCCATCGTCGGCCTCTACGATCTCTTCGGCGTCACCTGGCTGCGCTATAGAACGCGCGTGCCGACCATTGTGCTGGATCTACCCGAAGGCCGGCACGTCTCGGATCTCGCTAGCCGGATGAAACCGCGTGGTGACACGCCTCGTCGCTCCACGACGGAATAAGGTGCTGTGCTAGGCGCACGCTGCAATGAATGATTTCAAAGAGTCTGGTGCAGAGGCCCGGCGGCTGCTGACCCTCGCATTGGCGGTGGCCGCCATCGTGCTGGTACTTCATTTCACTCCGCTCAGGCAGTGGATCGACGATTTGCAGGCCCTGAAGCAGCATATCCGCGACTACGGTTGGGCGGCCTACATTGTATTTGCAGCAGGTTCGATAGCGGCCATTGCGCTGGGCGTTCCGCGTCTTGCACTCTGCGCGCTCGCCGGCGCGGTGTTCGGCTTCGTTGCGGGCGCCCTGATCGCATTGTTCTCCAGTCTTACCGGCTCCTGGGCCGCATTCCTGTTCGCCCGCTGGAGTGGACGCACCTGGGCCGAGAGCCGTCTGGCCGGAGCCAACGATACGCTGCGGAAGGTGCTCGCCACGCCGACCATAACCACCATCTTCGTCGCCCGGCAGTTGCCCGTCCCCGGCGTCCTGATCAACGTTATGCTCGGTGTGCTCCCGACCTCTCAACGAACCTTCCTCATTGGAACCGGTGTCGGCTACTTGCCGAGCACGGCGATCGTCGCCCTCGCAGGCAGCAGCCTCGGCAAGGAGAGTCTTGCCGTTGCCATGGCCCAGATCTCACTCGCCATGGTCGGGCTTGCCGTCTTCACGCTGTTGCTCGTCTGGCTGCACGGACGCGTCTTAGGCAAGCCGTGAGCGGCTCCTTCAAGTAAACCCGGGAGAAACACCCATTTCCCCGGCCTACCTTTCCAAGGTGAAGCCTCTTCGAAACGCGGCCAGAGGGGACGACCGTTGGACAGTTCGGGCGCGAATAGTGCCGACAATCTCAGCCAATGAACTCGGATCAACCCGCGCGAACAGGGCTATGCGCGCGACCATCGCAAACGCTAGCGTTGGTTTTCAATCCGAAGAGATCCCTGCCCCCCGGATTGCCTTGCCCCAGCGTTCTATTTCCTCGGGGGTGAACTTGGCGAGGTACTCGGGCGAACGTCGCGACTTGGCTGGCACCGAAACCCCGATCTTGTCGTAGCTTGCCTTCAAGGCCGGGTTGTCCAACGCCTTGTCGACGGCCGCCGCCATTTTCTGAACGATCGCCGAGTTCACGCCCTTGGGATAGACGAGCGCGGCCCACGAGCCGCAGTCGAGCCCCTTGAAGCCTTCTTCCTCCGCCGTGGCGATTTCCGGGACAACGGCAGAGCGCTCGAGGCCCATCATCGAGATCGCTCGAATGGACCCGCCCTGCACGTGTCCAACCGCGGTCGAGATCTGCTCGGCGACGTAGTCGAGGCGGCCTGCGATGAGATCCTGCATCGCGAGTGCGGAACCACGATAGGGGACGTGGGGCACTTTGGTGCCTATCACCGTATCGAGAAGGACGGCGCAGACGTGACTGCCCGAGCCCACTCCGGCCGAGCCGTACTGCATCTTCGACACGTTCTCCTTCGCGTAGGCCACGAACTCGGTCAGGCTCTTCGCTGGAAAATCCTTCCGCACCAGAAGCAGCCGTGCGCTGTCGGCGAACATCGCAACGAACGTGAAGTCCTTGGCGCCGTCGACCATCGGCTTTTTGTAGATCGCCTGGTTGATCGCCAGCACCGCGCTGCCGCCGAGTAGGATCGTATAGCCGTCGGGCTCGGCCTTCGAGACCCGTGCGGATCCGATCATGCCGCCGGCGCCGCCGACGTTCTCGATCACGACCTGTTGGCCGAGGTTGTCGCCGACGTACTGGCCAAGTATTCGCCCGATGGTGTCGACGGGACCTCCCGCGGCAAAAGGGATCACCAATGTGACGGATCGAGCAGGCCACTCCTGCGCCTGGCCACCACCGCCCCCGGCAAGAAACAGCGCGGCAGCCGCGAGCATACGGATATGGAGTGTCATCAAGGCGTTTCCCCCTGCTCGCCGTTCGGCTTCTTGGTGGTCCCGAGGACTTCACCGAGCATGCGTTCGGTATCCCTACGGAAGCGGGCCCGCGAACTGCTCCGACTATAGAACATATGACCGCCCGCGTAGACCTCCATCGCGATGCGGTTTTCAGTACCGTGCGCCGGGAGTTGGGTCAGCTGAGTAACGCTGGCGAAATAGGGCGTGACAAGATCAGTAAAGCCGTGCGCGACGAGGGTGCGGAGCTGCGGTTGGTCTCGGTGGAGGTCCAGCAATACGGCAAGCGCTTCCGGCGCATGCGGCGCGTTGGGCCAACGCCAACGCCGGTTCACGTCCGCCGCGAGCATCACATACTGACGAGCCGGCAGCCAGGACAGACGGTCGTGAAGCAATTCCGCCGCAGCGGTGAGCGGCGGATTCAGGCCCGCCGTGAAAGCGTCAGCGAAGCCGCCCCGATTTCTCCCTGCTGGCT
>CANJPN010000665.1 GCA_947475855.1 Bradyrhizobiaceae bacterium | reverse complement strand
GTTACAACTTCGCCAGGCTGCTGGCGTGGCTCAGAGAGCTTTGGCGCGTCCTGCTTGCGACCCTCGCCTTGATGCGTCTCGCCGGCCCCCCACCAGCGACGCCTGCATTGACTGCAACCTGATCGCCCCAAACTTCACGGCCGACTAAAATAGTGTCTCGCCTCGTCGTTCACATCCCGGAGAAGAACATGAACAAGATCCTACTAACGATTGGCTTCGCAATCGCGGCAACCGCGTCGCTGACGACGACGGACGCCGAAGCCGCCAAGAGCAAGCGCACGACCTGCGCTATGGCAACTGGCGAAGGCACGGGCGTGACGGAGGCGCTCGCCCGCTCGAACGCAGCCACTTCGCTCAACAATGTCGTCTCGAAGGTGAAGGTGAAGCGTACGGGTCCTGTAAAGACGACCTGCACCAAGAGCATGGCAGGCATCGTCACCACTTGCCAATCAAAGCAACGGTTCTGCCAATAAACCTATAGCTGGACCGCGTGTCCCCGAACTCGAGCCGGCGCCGCGCGCTAGACCCATCACGTACCGCAGAAAGTTTGATGCACGATCTCTTCCGGGCGAGGCGGCTGCGCATAACGCTCCTTGCCCGGTTGCTCGTCGAACGGCCGCGCAAGCACGCTGAGCAGCATCTCGAACGCGCTCGTGTCGCCCGCTTCCGCAGTAGACAGCGCCTCCTCCACGAGATGATTGCGCGGAATGAACCCCGGATTGACCTTGTCCATTGCAGCCTTGCGCTCGGCGTTCGATACAGCTTCTCGCGCCAGCCGCTCGCGCCAGCGTGGCAACCACGCATCGAGCCCCGACGGCTCCATGAACAGCGCACGTAATTCGGCGTCCCGCGAAGGGTCCCCCGCGGAGGCGCCGAGCCGACGGAATGTCAGCGTGAAATCAGCCCCGCCCTGCGCCATCGCCGCCAACAGATCGGTCGCGAGTTCGACGTCTCCCTCTTCTGCCGTCGACAGTCCGAGCTTCGCACGCAGTCCAGCCTGATACGCCGCATCGAACTGCGGCTTGTACCGGTCGAGTGCGGCTTGGCCGATGGCGACAGCCTGCTCCTTGTCCGGTGCGACGAGCGTCAACAGCGTCTCCGTGAACCGCGCCAGATTCCACGCGGCAATTCGCGGTTGATTCCCGAACGCGTAGCGCCCGCGTTGGTCGATCGAACTGAAGATCTTCATCGGATCGAAATGATCCATGAACGCGCACGGCCCGAAATCGATGGTCTCTCCGGCGATAGAGACGTTGTCGGTATTCATCACGCCATGGATGAATCCCACGAGCATCCACTGCGCGACCAGCCGCGCCTGAGCTGCGATCACAGCATCGAGCAGCGCGACGTATTTATTCTCCGCCTGCGCCGCCTGTGGGTAGTGACGCGCGATCACGTAATCGACCAGCTCGCGCAATGCGTCGTCGTCCTGACGCGCGGCGAAATACTGGAACGTGCCCACGCGGATGTGGCTCCCAGCGATTCTGGTGAGCACCGCGCCCGGCAGCATCGTCTCGCGCGCCACGGGCTCACCGGTCACGACAGCCGCGAGCGAGCGCGTCGCGGGAATGCCGAGCGCAGCAAACGCCTCGCTGATGATGTACTCGCGCAGCACCGGCCCCAGCGCCGCACGCCCGTCCCCGCGTCGTGAGAACGGCGTCGGCCCCGAACCCTTGAGCTGCACATCCCGGCGAACGCCCGCCTTGTCGATCACTTCGCCCAAAAGGATCGCACGCCCGTCTCCGAGCTGCGGCGAGAAATTGCCGAACTGGTGGCCGGCATAGGCCTGCGCGAGCGGCTCAGCCCCTTCCGGCACGCGATTGCCAGCAAGGATCGCCACGCCCTCCGGCGACGTCAGATCAGCCGGATCCATGCCGAGTTCGCGGGCAAGTGAAACGTTCAGCTTCACCAGCCGCGGCGCGATCACTGGCGTCGGCGCAAGCCGCGCGTAGAACCGTTCCGGTAGCTGCACATATGTGTTGTCGAACGGTATGGCCACCCGCGCAGCGCTATCGACCGTCATATCCCGTCCTTTAATGATGGAAGACATGCATTTCCGAGCTATTATCCCGCGCATTGTCTTGATCATAGATAGTGGCTGCCAACGCAACTCGGCAAGAGGCCTCTGATGAGCACCACAGACGCAATCGCCCGCTTCCGCGCTCTGCACGAGCGCCAGAAGGCCTTTATCATCCCTAATCCCTGGGACATCGGCTCCGCGCGCCTGCTCGCCGATGTGGGCTTCGAAGCGCTCGCCACAACCAGCGCCGGCTATGCCTGGAGCGTCGGTAAACCCGACGGCGCAGTCTCCCGCGACCAGATGCTGGAGCACTGCGCCCAGATCGTCGCCGCAACGCCTCTCCCGGTGAACGCCGACCTCGAGAACTGCTACGCGCACGATCCCGCTGGCGTCGCGCAAACAATACTCCTGGCCGCAGGAACGGGCCTCGCGGGCGCCTCGATCGAGGACTCGACCGGCGATCCCGCCAAACCGATCTACGACTTCGATCTCGCGGTGGAGCGCGTCCGTGCCGGCGTCGAGGCGAACCGCGCACAGCCCACCCCCATGCTGATCTGTGCACGCGCCGAGAACTTCCTCAACGGGCGCAAAGATCTCGGCGACACCATCAAGCGATTGCAGGCCTTCGAAGCGGCCGGGGCCGACGTGCTGTATGCGCCGGGACTAGCCTCGCTGCAAGACATCCGCACCCTGATCGACGCCGTGAACCGCCCCGTCAACGTCCTGATGAGCAGCTTCAATCCGAACCTGACGCTCACCGAACTGGAAGCCGCCGGTGCGCGCCGCATCAGCGTCGGTGGCGGCCTCGCCCGCGCCGCTTACGGCGAGATGCTCCGTGCCGCGCAGGACATGAAAGACAAAGGCACATTCACCTACGTCAACTCAGCCCCGCCCAGCGGCAAGCTCAACGGCGCGTTCGAGAACTGGGAGAAGGGCTGAGCAATTCCCACCTTGGCTCCACAACGACCAACGCAATGGCATCTCCCGCCGGCGCGAACGACCGATGGCGACGATTTCTGGTCCAGCTCTTTCGCTCGCCTCCGATCAATCGCGAAGGCTCTGTTCCGCCAGAATGTTGTGCGACCTTGCTGACCAGTGATTTGGCGGCAGGATGGACACGATGAAAGCGCAGGATTTCCGGGCACTTGTCGAGCGGTTGGGCGACCTCAGCGAGGTTCAACGCGAGGCGCTGGTCGAGGCG
>CANJPN010000664.1 GCA_947475855.1 Bradyrhizobiaceae bacterium | reverse complement strand
CACTAGGTCGAGACTTGGCTCGCGGTTGATGGAGCAGCTGTGATGCGCCTCGTTCTGGCTGCCGTCGGCAAGCTGAAGGACGGCGCAGAGCGCGAGTTGTTCTCGCGCTACGCCGACCGCATACAGGCGGCGGGCCGAAGCGTCGGGCTCAGCGCTATCGACCTTCGCGAGATCCCCGAAGGCAAGTCCCAAAGCCGCGAAGCACGCATGGCGGACGAGGCCGAACGGCTCATCGCGAAGTGCAACGACGCGAGCGTTCGCATCCTGATGGACGAGAGGGGCAAGGCCATAACGAGCCTGCAACTCGCCGAATTCGTTCGCGGCTGGCGGGATCGCGGAGAAAGCGGTGTCGCGTTTCTCGTTGGCGGTCCGGATGGACATGGCGAGCCTGCGCGCAAGGCTGCGACAGTATCTTTGTCGCTAGGACCAATGACGCTACCCCACGGGCTCGCCCGCATAGTCCTGGCCGAACAGCTCTATCGAACGGCGACGATCCTGGCTGGGCACCCGTATCATCGCGCGTGAAATGGCGTTTGGCCCATAGAATTCGCGAATTCGTGACTATTGCCGCGCGCCTGGGTCAGCTAGCTTCGGCCGGTTGATCGGTCATTTTCGAATCATGGGAGGGGAAATTAATGAACTCAGTAGTGACACGTGTCGTCGGCGGTTTCCTGGCGGGAGCGCTTGCCGTTCTGATCTTCCACCAAGGCATGTACCTGCTGATGCAGCAGGCCGGACTGCCGTTGGGCGGTGCGCCCTTCAGCATGGTGCCCGACAAGGCCGCCTACGGTATGCCGCGCCTGTTCAACCAGATGTTCTGGGGTGGGCTCTGGGGTATCGTATTTGCCTATCTGATCGATGCTCTGCCGGGACCCAATGTCGTGCGTGGGTTCATATTCGGCTGCGTTTTTCCGATGCTCCTCGGGAGCTGGCTGATCGTTGCCTTGATCAAGGGAGCGCCGATCTTCAGCGGCGCTTTCGCGAAGGGCGGCTTCAACATATTGGCACTGCGCAACGGCTTCCTGCTCAACGGTGTCGCGTTCGGCATCGGGCTGGGACTTCTCTATCCGGCAATTGCCGGCCTTTTCTCCAAGCGCAGCTGAGATCTCAGCACCCTGCGTCCGATGAGTGGGCGCAGCGGTTGCTTGCGCCTACGAACCGCAAAAAATCAAGCCGTGGCACGTGAAGCCACGACTTGACCTTCAATCAAATTCTTGCTCCGTCAACGTCGGCGTAGAACCCAACTCAGGAAGCGTGAAAGATGAGCACGTCCGTTGTGCCGAGAAAGTTGCGTGGAACCTTGGTAGCCGTGAGCCTGGCTGCTACATTCGACGGCTGTTTTGGCTCTGCGCAGGCACAGGACTTCTACGCCGGCAAGCAACTCACCATCGTCGTCGCCAACACAGCGGGAAGCGGCTACGACACCTACGGCCGGCTGCTTGCGCGGCACATCTCCAAGCACATTCCCGGCAAGCCTACCGTCATCGTGCAGAACATGCCGGGCGCAGGGAGCATCAAGGCGACCGACTACACCTTCAACGTCGCACCGAAGGACGGCACTACTTTTACGCTCGCGATGCCCGGCGCGCTCGTCGAGCCGCTGACAGGCGATCCCACCAAGTATCGCTATGATCCCGTCAAGATCGCCTACATCGGCACGATGGATAGCGGCACACGCATGTGCATGACACGGCCGGGCTCACCGATCCGGACGATGGACGACGCACGGAAGAACCGAACGATCATGGCAGCAACAGCCATCGGCAGCTCGGCATTCGACTATCCGAATTTCATCAACGCAGTGGCCGGCACGAAGTTCAACGTGGTGACGGGCTACCCCGGTCCCGGCGATCTTTTCCTGGCGGCAGAGCGCGGCGAGGCCGAGGGATTGTGCGGGATCGAGTTGAGCACGTATTCGGCGCTGCGGCCGGGTTGGCTCTCGGGCGAGAAGAAGGGCAATGCGCTCGTTCAGCTCGGGCTGGAGGTAAACCCGCGCGTAACAGAGCTCGGGTTTCCGCCGATCTGGGATTTCATCAAGCCGGAGGACAAACCGCTGGTCGAGTTGATCGTCAGCCAGCAGGTGTTTCAGCGGCCGTTCCTCGCGCCAGCCGAGACACCGGCGCCGCAGCTCAGGGTTCTGCGCACTGCGTTCATGGCGGCGCTACGTGATCCCGAATTGCTCGAAGAGGCCAAGAAGAGCACCATCGAACTCAATCCCAAGAGCGGAGAGGAGGTCGAGGCGCTGGTGAAAAAGATCTACGGCGCGCCCAAGAGCCTGATCGATCAGATGGCCAAGGCGATCCGGCCTTAAGCCACCGTGCTGTGCAAGTCGTCCGCTCGATCGACGAGCGGAAAATAGGGGAAGAGAAATGCTACGGCGACATCTGCTTGGGCGTGCGGCAGGATTGTTGCCGGCGTTGGCAATTTTGGCCTCCGCTGGCGCAGCGACCGCACAGGAGTTCTGGGCCGGGAAGCAGCTAACCCTCATCATCGGTACTGACGCAGGCACCGGCTACGACGTCTACGGACGGCTCGTTGGGCGACACATCACCAAGCACGTGCCGGGCAAGCCCGTGCTCGTTCCGCAGAACCTCACGGGCGCGGGCAGCAAGCGGGCGGCAGAACACATCGCAGTCGTCGCACCGAAAGACGGTACCGTCATCGCAATCGTCTTTCCCGGCGCCATCGCCGAGCCTCTTGCCATAGAGCGCTCCAAGTGGCGCTATGACCCGGCGAAGTTCGAGTTTCTCGGCACTGCCGACAGCGGTACCCGACTGTGCTCGACGCGGCTCGAGTCCAAGGTGAAGACATTCGAGCAAGCCAGACAGGAAGTCGCCACCATCGGAGCATCCGCACCAGGAGGATCGACGTTCGATTACCCCACGATGCTGAATGCTCTGGCCGGGACCAAGTTCAAAGTCGTCGCCGGCTATAAAGCCACCGTCGATATCGCGATTGCCGTGGACCGTGGCGAGGTCGAAGGCTGGTGCGGCGTCGAGATCAGCACTTACATGTCCGTCCGGCCAGAGTGGCTCACCAAGCGCGCAGCCAACAACATGATCCAGCTTGGACTGGAGCCAAGCCCGGAGATGACCGCGATGGGCATTCCAACGGTATGGCCATTCGTGCCGCCGGAGAACCGTAAGGCGCTGGAATTGATCGTCAGCCAGCAAGTGTTCCAGAGGCCATTCATCGCGCCGCCCGGCACGCCTGCCGATCGGGTGAAGAT
>CANJPN010000663.1 GCA_947475855.1 Bradyrhizobiaceae bacterium | reverse complement strand
TCCCTACGCGCAACGCCGCGGGGCCCCTTGCCTCCCCCGCCTCGTACACCACGTCCTGGGACGCGCCCAAATACGAAACCAGATACGGCAGCAAGGCGAGAGGCATCGTCGCCAATTGGAAGGTCGGTGGATAGTGCCACAGGAACAGCTTTTCGAGCCCAGGCACGGCAATCTGCTGAACCGACGCGATCGTCTTGAAATCGAAAGCCCCGGCTGGATTGCCACCCAGCGTCAGGACCCCCGCGCTCCAAAAGGTAATGAAATCGTAACCGAGCGGCTTCCCCGCGCTGTCGATCATGTTTGGCGTCAGCGCGAATAGCGCGATCATGCTCACGACATAGGCGAGCACAAACATCCGCGGCATGCTTTTGAGACGATCCGCATCGTACAGTACTGACAGGTCGCGCATGGCTCTGCGGCACTCTCTCGCAAACTCGAACGAAGCCCGCATTAGACCACACCGCAGTGGAGGTTTCGTTAACCTCGAATCCGCCGCCCGAATTACTCAAGGCCCCACGACGAATGCGTCGGCCGCTAAGCAAAACGTAACCGTACCAGCGCATCAATATCGCAAAGGCTCGGGCGCATCGCGCTCGTTGCAGATGCTCGACCGTATGCTGAGGGTGCGTAATGGCCAGGAACGCGACAGATATCGTCAACCCCAAACCGCAAGTCGCGGCTGTGGTGCCGGCCGAAGCCAAGCTCCCCCTCATCGTCGACATGGACGGCTTCCTCGTCCGCGCGGACCTGACGGCGGAAGCTGCAGTCACCGATCTCGAGAAAACCGTATCCCGCATGAGCCGCGCCGTTCGCGGCGAACGCGGCAGCATCGCACCGGAAGCTATTGCCGAGTATGCCCGCAAAGGCGTCGACGTATCGGGCTTGCCGCTACAAAGCGACCTCGTCGACTATATCGTCGCCGTGTCCGAGACGGGTCGCGCGGTCCATCTCGTCACCGCTGCTGCGCAAGAAATCGCCGACGCGGTCGCCGCTCGCATCGGCGGAATCGCTAGCGCAACCGGCGCTGTGCCCGGTCGCACCATGAGCAACGCCGACAAGCTCGAGTTCGCCAAAACGAATTTCCCCGAAGGCTTCGCCTATGCAGGCCGCGCTTCGCAACTCCTCGCGCAAGCAAAGGCCGTCGTCATTGCAAAGAGCGACATCTCGGTTGCCCGCAGCGTCAAGGCGCGAGGCGGTACGATCGAAGTTGAAATCGATGCCGCACGCGCGGGCTTGCGCACCTGGATCAAGGCTCTCCGCTGCCACCAGTGGTCGAAGAACGCGTTGGTGTTCGTGCCTCTGATACTCGGCCACGCCTACTTCAATTCCGCCGCTGTATTGACTTGCCTCGCCGGCTTCTTTCTGCTCAGCGTGCTCGCGTCGGGAACCTATCTTGTCAACGACATCCTGGACCTGGATTCCGACCGGCGTCACCCGACCAAGAGAAATCGCCCGCTCGCGCGTGGTGACATCGCCATGAGCACCGCGCTGTGGGTCGCGACGATCGCCATCATCGGCAGTCTCGCCGCCGCGTTCGCGCTGTCGCGCCCATTCTTTCTGGGCCTCGCGGGTTACCTCGTCACCACCCTCGCTTACTCGTTCTACCTCAAGCGGCTCCTGCTGGTAGACGTCTTCGTCCTGGCCGTACTCTTCACCTCACGCATCGCGATGGGCGTAGCACTCGCGAGCGTTGCCGCTTCGCCGTGGCTGTTGACCTTCACGATGTTCTTCTTCCTCTCGCTGTCGCTCGCCAAGCGCCACGTCGAAGTCATCAACGCCGGCCAGATGGGCATCATGAACATCCCCGGCCGCGACTATCGCTCCACCGACATGGCCCTCACCGTCGCGCTCGGCATCGGCTGCAACGCCGTCGCAATGCTGGTGCTGTTCCTCTATCTCACCAACGAAGCCATGCCGACGGGCTTCTACCGTCAGCCGTATTGGCTGTGGGGCGCTGCCTTCATCGTATTCCTGTGGTCTCTGCGCATCTGGGGCCTCAGCCATCGCGGCAAACTCGATGCGGACCCCGTCGCCTTCGCAATGAGGGACAAGCCGAGCATTGCGCTCGGCCTGATCGTCGCTTGCGTATTCGGCCTGTCGATCTAAACCACCGATGAGCACCTCCACGCACATCCATCCCGCCGCTCGCCTGCGCGCATTGCCGCGCACGGACGAGCTGCGCACGATCGCTGCAGCGCCCCAGAAACAAGGAGCCATCCCACCATCGCCATTCAGCCAGCAGACGACAACGTCGTGGGGCCGAGTGAAGCGACACCGCGCGTCGGTCGCCACGCCTGCCTTCCTCGATCAGATCCCGCGCCTCCTGGTACCAGAGCCTGGCCGCAAGCTCCTCGGCGTCGGCCTCGGCCGCTCTTACGGCGATAGCTGCCTCAACGAAGGCGGCGCCGTCATCGACATGACCGCGCTCGATCGCGTCATCGCCTTCGATCCGAAAACCGGCATCATCCGAGCCGAGGCCGGCCTTTCGTTGAGCAACCTGCTCCGCATCGTCGTACCGCACGGTTGGTTCCTGCCGACCACCCCGGGCACTCGCTTCGTCACGTTGGGCGGAGTTGTCGCCAACGACGTCCATGGCAAGAACCATCATACCGCCAGCACGTTCGGCGCATCCGTAAGGCGGCTCTGCCTTCACACCTCGACCGGCGGCGCACTGGAAATCTCGCCGACGGAGCATGGCGAACATTTCAATGCCACCATCGCCGGGCTCGGCCTCACGGGTCTGATCTCCTGGGTCGAGCTGCAACTTGTCCGACTTCCTGGTGCGTATCTCGGTGCTGAGAACGTCGCTTTCACTGGCTATGCGGAATTTGCGGCCATCGCACGCGAAAGCGCGGCAGCATACGAGCACACTGTTGCCTGGATCGACTGCACCACCGGCAAGGACGGGAAATCGACCCGCGGCTTGTTCTCCCGCGCCAACTGGCTGAGCAATGGCCTCTATCACGCCCACGACGATCGCACGCGCGCAGCCGTTCCATTCCAGATGCCGGGTTTCACCCTGAATCCGCTGTCGCTGAAGGCTTTCAACACGCTCTACTTCCACGCCGGCCGCCTGAAGCAGGGCCGCCAGCGCGTGCATTACGCGCCGTTCTTCTATCCTCTCGATGCAGTCCGAAACTGGAACCGCGTCTACGGCGGCGCCGGCTTCTACCAGTATCAATGCGTCGTCCCCGTCGCATCGGCAGACGTCGCGATCCCGGCAATGCTCGGC
>CANJPN010000662.1 GCA_947475855.1 Bradyrhizobiaceae bacterium | reverse complement strand
TCTCGCACCGCCTGCTCGAGGATTATGATGCCATCATCGACGCCGCCTGCCATGCCTGGCAACGCTTGATCAACGAGCACGGTCGATTGATGTCCCTGTGCTCTTATCCCTGGATCATCGAGTGCGTCAGTTCATAGGCGGGACGGTATAAGTGGGTACTGAGCGTATGCCGCAATGTCCGGCTTACACGTTCGCCCCATAGGCCGCTGCGATTTTGATCGCTGTGATGTAGATTGTCCCCTCAACGAAAGGGGATGCCTCATGAAGATTGAACTCGATGGTCCGCTTCTGCTGGTCGGCGCCGGCAAAATGGGTGGGGCCATGCTGAGCGGATGGCTCGCGCGCGGGCTCGATCCGGCCAAGGTGATCGTTGTTGATCCGTCGCCGCCGCCCGAAATGAAAGAACTCCTCGCCAAGCATGGCATCCGGCTCGAGGCAGCGGCACCGAAACTCGCGACGCCGCCGGCCGTCATTCTCATGGCTGTGAAACCTCAGGTGATGGACGCGGTATTCGCCCCGCTCGCAGCGATTGCAAGTGCGAAAACGCTCGTCATCTCAATTGCCGCTGGCCGCACGATCGCCAGTTTCGAGAAGCACCTGAAGCCCGGCGTTGCCGTGATCCGCACGATGCCGAATACACCGGCTGCGATTGGGCGTGGCATCACCGTATGTACCGGCAACAAGTCAGCAGGAGCCAACGCACTCACACTGTGCGAAGCGCTCCTGTCGGCCGTGGGAGAGGTCGGCTGGGTGGATGACGAAAAACTGATCGACGCCGTCACCGCCGTATCGGGATCGGGGCCGGCCTACGTGTTCCTGCTGGTCGAAGCGCTGGCTGCAGCAGGAGCGAAGGCGGGGCTCGATCCGGACCTGTCGATGCGGCTCGCGCGGGCGACTGTATCGGGATCTGGTGAGCTCCTGCACCAATCCGATCTTGCGGCGGCGACTTTGCGCCAGAACGTTACCTCGCCCGGCGGCACCACAGCGGCGGCGCTCGGCGTGCTGATGGGCGATGACGGGCTCGAGCCTCTAATGACGAAAGCCGTAGATGCGGCCACGCGGCGCGGTCGCGAACTCGCGGGTTGACGTGATCAGCGACACGCCGCGACACGGCGACGGGAAGCCACGGCTTCTGCCACTGGTTTCGGCCTATCTGGCTCGCGGGGGCGGGCATTGCGGATGTCGGTCGACGACGACTTGGACAACGGGCCAGTAAGGAAAGTCCAAGCTGGCTTGCGTCGCTTCCTGCCCAGTGACGCAGCATAAACTTCGGGTACGAAAGAGCGGCGCATCCATTGCGCTGCCGGAGAAGCAAGAGCCCTGAGATGCCAGCCCGGCCGGTCGACCACGGCGATCGGCACCCGCAAGGCAATATCGCGCCAGAGCTGCCAGCGGTGGAACGAGGCGAGATTGTCCGCCCCCATAATCCAGAAGAACTGAACGCCGGGGTAGCGCCGCGCGAGGAACGCCATGGTGGCGGCCGTATAAGGCGTGCGCAGGTCTTCCTCGAAAGCCGTTACTCGCATCCGACTGTCGTTGGCGAGGCGGCGACAGAGCTCCATTCGCTCGCTGGCAGGCGGCAGCCCGTTGTTTATTTTCAATGGGTTGCCAGGCGTCACCACCCACCAGAGCTGATCGAGACCCAACCGTCGCAAGGCCGTCCGCGAAATTAGTCCGTGGCCGTCATGGGGAGGGTTGAATGATCCCCCCATAATACCAATGCGCTGACCCGGTTGGATCAGCGGGGGCTTCACTTTGGTGGAGCCGAAGCTGATAGGCACATGCTTCCCGGGCATTCGTCGGGCGGCTCCCCTGCAGCGCCGATGCTTATGTCCGCTTTGAGCATATTCATCACGCAATTCGTCGCTCGAAAATCAAACAGATATCCCTCACCATGTCGAGCCGAAATCATGACAGGCAGCGCATGGTTGAGCCCCACCCGCAGCAGGGCGATAGCACCGTAAACAATTGATGGGGGCCTTAGCTTCAACCCGGCCTTGTCTGACCGGTGCCGCGGATGATGTATTTGAAGGTGGTCAGCTGATCGACGCCGACGGGGCCGCGGGCATGGAGACGGCCGGTCGCTATGCCGATTTCTCCGCCAAAGCCGAACTCGCCGCCGTCGGCGAACTGGGTCGAGGCGTTGTGCAATACGATGGCGCTGTCCACTTGCGTCAGGAATCGTTCGGCGGTCTTGGGGTTAGCGGTGACAATACAGTCGGTGTGCTGCGAACCGAAGCGGCCGATGTGATCGATCGCGCCATCGACGCCTTCGACGACCTTCACCGCGATAATCGCGTCCAGGTACTCCGTGCTCCAGTCCGCCTCATTGGCGGCCTTTACGCGCGCATCGCTCTTCTGGGTAGCGTCGTCACCACGCACCTCGCACCCGGCCGCCAAGAGGCTTCCGACGAGCTTTGCCAAGACTTCCGCGGGGGCGTTGCGATCAACCAGCAACGTCTCCGTCGCACCGCAGACGCTGGTGCGCCGCAACTTGGCATTGAGCACGATTTCGATCGCCATATCGAGGTTGGCGTCGCGGTCAACGTAGGTGTGGCAAAGTCCTTCGAGGTGCGCAAAAACCGGAACACGCGCTTCCTCGTGTACGCGCGCAACAAGGCTCTTGCCGCCGCGGGGCACGATGACGTCGATCGCGCCGTCGAGGCCCTTGAGCATCATGCCGACCGCGGCGCGATCCCTTGTGGGAACGAGTTGAACCGCGCCTTCGGGCAAGCCCGCTGTGGCAAGCCCCTTGGCAATGCAGGCGTGGATCTGCCTGCTGGAATTGAAGCTATCGGATCCGCCGCGCAGAATCGCGGCATTGCCCGCCTTGAGGCACAAACCGCCGGCGTCCGCGGTCACGTTGGGCCGGCTCTCGAAGATGATGCCAATGACGCCGATAGGAACGCGCACGCGCTCGATGCGCATACCGTTGGGCCGCGTCCAGGCCTCGGTGACCTTGCCGACGGGATCGGGCAGATCGGCTATGGCTTCAAGGCCTTTGCCGATCGCATTTATGCGCTTCTTGTCGAGTGCGAGCCGGTCGATATAGGCAGCCGTCATGCCGGCAGTGCGGGCCGCCTCGATGTCGTGCGCATTGGCGTCGACGATCAGCGGCAAGCTGTCATAGATTTCCGTGGCCGCGGCCAACAGAGCTTTGGTCTTAGTCTCGGGCGGAGCCAACGCTATCGCACGCTGGGCTGCACGTGCCTGGCGACCGATCGCCTGCATCTGTGCCGT
>CANJPN010000661.1 GCA_947475855.1 Bradyrhizobiaceae bacterium | reverse complement strand
GGGGTGCTCTTGGTTCTTGAGGTGGAGGTTCTTCACCCCTCGATCCTCAAGACCCGGCACTTCCCATTCCGTTACCGCAGGCTATTCTGGCTTCCAAGGCACGTCGCAGGCACCCCATGCCACTGGCTAGCGCGCGAGCGCTTTCGTTCCGTGCTGCACATCCACCGTCACTTGCGGATCGCGCACGAGCCCCTGCGACAGCCGGCTGCGGATCGCGCCTTCCAGCGACGCCGTCGACAGACCGCGAGCCTTGACGTTGCCGATCAAGGGCACTGAGATATTGCCGGACTGATCTACGTTATAGATCCGCGAAAGATTGGGTTGCCCATAAACAAAGACGCGGAGCCGGTCGCCGGTATCGAGCTTGTAGGCGCCTTGCCGCGGACTGCGGTCTTCGACGACGTAACCATCCTGCTTAAGCGGATTTCCCGTCGCGGCCGCATCACCCGGCTGCATGACGACCTTGGCCGGCTCGACCATCCCGCCAGCAGCCATCTGCCCGTCGATAACAACCTGGCCACCACCATAGCCGCCGTCGAACTCGGCGAGCCAGCTGCCGGAGGCACAGCCTCCAAGCGCGGACGCCATCATCGTCACTGCCAGCAAGACAGCGCTACGCCGCGACATCGCAACAACCCCTCTAGAACTAGGTCACGTCGCTCCGTCTACACCCAAGCCGGTTAAGAAAGTTTCAAGCCGTGTCCCAGAACGATACCAAAACGGCTCGAAATTAAGAGAATGCTTACCCGGCACAGGTCTAATCCAGTCACGGAGCAATCCTCTTGCTTGCCCGCGACCGAGTGAACGCCATGCCATCCACCAGTCACTTATCTGCCCAGACCGCACGCGCCCCCGTCGAAGACATCCAGCTCTCGACGCTGTGGCAAGCCGTGCGCCGGAGCTTCAAGACGCTGCTCGTGGCCTCGGCGTTGGTCGGCGGCGCGACCTACGCCGTTCAATCGACGATGGCACCGCGCTTCACGTCCGATAGCCAGCTCGAGTTCACTGCCAAGCGCAACAATCCATTTCCAGAAGCGGGCGATCGCCCTGCCGGTCCCGACAACGCCGCCCGCCTCGACCAGGCCGCGATAAACACGCACGCCCGCGCGCTGTTGTCGTCGGACCTACTGCTCAAGGTCGCGAACGACCTCAAGCTTGTTATTCGTCCCGAATTCAACAGCGCCCTGGGCCCCGTCGATACCTGGAGCGGCATCCTGCGCATCGCCGGTATCGGCGTCCCCCTTCCCGGCGAAACCGAGGACGAGCGGGTGCTGTCCGTCCTGCGCCGCCAACTCGTGGTAGCCGCCATCAAGGATACGCGCTGGATCGGCATCTCTTTCAGCTCGACCGACAACAAGCTCGCCGCCGACTTCGCGAACGCTCTCGCTGACACCTATCGTGCAAGCCTGGTGTCCCAGCCCCTCGACGAGACCAACAAGGCCGTCGAGGCCCTGAAGCCGAAAGTCGATCAACTCCGCAAGGAAGTCCTCGACGCCGAGGCCGATGTGGAGCGCTACCGCGCCACGTCAGGCCAATTCAAGTCAGGTCCACAGAGCACGCCTGTCAACGATACGCGTATGGCCGGATTGCAGGATGAACTCCTCAAGGCCGAAGCCGCTCGCAACGAGACCGACGCGCGTTGGCGTACGGCCCGCGAACTGCTGCAGACCGGCAGCGCCGAGATCCTCCCCGATGTCCAGAAGTCCGCGCTGATCCAAGGACTGATCCAGCAACGCGTCCGCCTGGAACGCCAGATTGCGGAAGCATCCGCGGCCTTGCTTCCCGGTCACCCCAGAATGCAGCAGCTCAACGCCGATGTCGTCGGGCTTCGGCGTCAGATCACGGCCGAAGTCCAGAAAGTCGTCCAGAGCATCGAGAAAGACTCGCGTTCTGCCGCAATCCGCGTGGAATCCGTTTCCAAACAGATCGAACAGCTCAAGACCAAAGTCGTCGACCAGACCGGAAACGAAAGCCGCCTCAGGGAACTCGAATCCCTCGCGCGCTCCAAGCGAACCGAACTGGAACGACTGCAAAAGCAGCTCGAAGACAATCGCACCGTTGCCAATATCCGGCAGGTACCGATCGAAGCGCAGATCATTTCACGCGCCCTGCCATCGGCAACGCCCACAGCCCCGCGCAAGGGCCCATCGACGATTCTGGCCAGCGCCGCGACACTGATCCTGGGTCTGGCCTTCGTGATCACCAAGGCGCTCGTCAGCGCTCCCGTGCAAATCGCCCATCCCCAGACCGCCCATTTCTCACCAGCGCCCGCGGGGCCATTGCCGACGTTGCATGAAACGAGTGAACCCCATTTCGCACCGAACCTGCCCAGCATCCCCAAGCAACCGCCCCGCCCGCCCGCTGCCATGACACCTGTGGCGGCGGCGAAGTCCTCAGCTACTGCGCTCGGTTCCGCCGCGCCGCCTCAATTGCTAGCACTCGCGGAACGTCTCACTGTGCGAACCGATCTCACTGCCGGCGCACGAACGCTGGTCGCCGGTGACGAAGCCGGGGTCGATTCGTTCCCTCACGCGCAGGCCCTGGCCGAGCAGCTCACAGCCTCCGGCAAGCGCGTGCTCCTCGTGATGTGGAACCTGTCGGATCGTCGCCGTCGTGGCGCCGACGCCGTTCAAGGTACCCAAGGGATTGCCGATCTGATCGTCGGCAGCGCTGCATTCGACAAGGTCATCCACCGAATGCAGGGCAGCAACGTCCATCTCATCAAGCCCGGCAACATCCCTGCCCACCGTTCGGCAGTCCTTGCATCGGACCGTCTCAATATGACCCTAGACGCCCTCGACGAGGCATACGACCAGATCATCGTGACATCAGACTTCGGCGACGCACAGCTCCTGTTCGAAGCCATAGAAGGCCGCTTCGACGCAGCCGTGGTCGTAACCCGTGAACCCAAGCTGGCGAGCGCGGGCCCTGAAAACCCCGACATCCTTCTAGGCTTCGAAGTCACCGGCATAGACACCGTGTATGTCCCACTCGGCGAGTCGGCCCAGCAGCGGATTGCGGCCATGCCGAGTGCACCCGCGAAGATCTTCGCACGCCGCTGAAGCAAACAGCGGGTACTAGCCCCCCAGCGTGACGCCCGGCGCAGTCCGCGTCACGAATTAGTCGGCCGTGAAGTTTCTTCAACCTGCTGATCTCGTTTGCTGATCGAGCGGGAAGTCTGGCTTTGAGTTGCCGGATTTCCACGCTTCCCCGTGGATTTCCTTGCAAATCGTGATGGGGGT
>CANJPN010000660.1 GCA_947475855.1 Bradyrhizobiaceae bacterium | reverse complement strand
TGTTGTGCCTCCATGTCACCGACGCCGATGCCGTCTACGAGCGCGCCATCGGCGCCGGCGCCACGGCCAAGCGACCGCTTACTGACGAATTCTATGGCTACCGCACAGGCCAGATCGAAGATCCCTTCGGCCATGTCTGGATGATCCAGACACTGATCGAGGAAGTATCGCCCAAAAAGATGCAAAAGCGGCTGGACGCCATGATGGCCCAACACGGCGCCGACAAGGCGTCCGAGCCGGCGACGAAATCCAAACCCAGCGCCCCCAAAGGCAAAAAGGTGAGATCATGACCAAGGAGAATAATGGCGAGCGCTTCACGGGTCACGGCCTGGAATGGAAGGCGGCCAATCTCGCACCGGCTGACGCTCAGCTAGCCACCCAGTGGGTCGAGCAGCGGATCGACAAGCGCTCCATGCTGACCAACAAGGATCGCGTCGAGGACGTGCGCGATCTCATGTGGCAGCTCGAGAAGGATGGGCAGATCAAGGTCCATCGCATCTCCGAACAGCACGCTCCGATAGAAGTGAAAACACTCTACGGCTGGACCAAGCGCATACCGACCACCCAGCTCTGGCATCACAAGAGCTGCGGCCAGTGCGGCAACATCCCGGGCTACCCGGTTTCGCTGCTGTGGCTGATGAATAAGATGGACATCAAGTACATCGACGAAACCGACCAGACGAGCTGCACCGCCTGGAATTATCACGGCTCCGGCATCGGCAATCTGGAAAGCCTTGCGGCGGTTTTCCTCCGCAACTTCCATCAGGCGTATGTCGCCGCCAAAGCTCAAGGACTGCCCGAGGGCTACTACTACCCCCTGGTCCACTGCGGCACATCGTTCGGCAACTACAAGGAAGTCCGCGGCTATCTCCTCCATTCTGCCAAGCTCCGCGAAAGCGTGACGAAGATACTCGGCAAGCTCGGTCGCCTCGTAGATGGCAAGCTGCTCATACCCGAGGAGGTCGTGCATTATTCCGAGTGGGTGCATGTGATGCGCCACGAAATCAAGAAGCATCAGGTCATCGATGCATCCGCCATCCGCGCGACGATCCATCCCGCTTGCCACGTCTACAAGATGGTGCCGGAAGACGCGATCTACGACGACGATATCCTCGAAGGTAACCGCGTCGCCGTTTCGACCGGCATCATGCAGGCCCTCGGCGCGAACGTCATAGACTACAAGACTTGGTACGACTGCTGCGGCTTCGGCTTCCGCCACATAATCTCAGAGCGCGAGTTCACCCGTTCGTTCGCAATCGACCGCAAGATCCGTGTAGCAGTCGAGGAGGCGAAATCCGACGTGATGATAGGCCACGACACCGGCTGCATCACCACGCTCGACAAGAACCAGTGGATCTCGAAAGCCGGCGGCGAGGACAAGGCCGTCGAGTTGCCGGTCATGGCAGATTGCCAGTTCGCCGCTCTCGTCTGCGGCGCCGATCCTTACAAGATCGTGCAGACGCATTGGCACGCGAGCCCGATCGAAAAGCTCTTGGAGCAACTCGGCATCGACTGGCGACAGAAGAAGACCGAGTTCGAAGCCTATTTGAAACAGATCCAGACGGGCGCTGCCGACCAGCTCTACGATCCTCGCCTTCGTCTGACGAGCGGCCCCGGCTTCAAGCCGATCAAACGCGAGGTCATCCCTCCGCCTCCCGTTTGAAGGGGTGTCAGACCTTCCGGTTCTGACACCGTGACGTGACCATATTCGCTGTAACACTTGCCGTGCCTCGCCCCCTCGGCCGCGCAGTCTACAATGTCAAGCAACGGTGTCAGACCCGGAGGGTCTGACACCATCGAGAGCAAAAATGACCCACCCCATCCTCATCGTCGGCGGCGGCCCAGCGGGCCTCGCGGCAGCCCACGCTGTCGCAAGCGTCGGCCACCGTTCGATCCTCGTCGAGAAGACCGAGATACTCGGCGGTGCGCCGATCCAATCGGGCTATGCCAAGCTCGTGCCGTCGGGCCTGTGGGCCAAGGACGCGATCGGCGGCATGGTTCGTCGCGTCGAAACGAACGCGAACGTCGATAAGAAGCTGAAAACCGTCGTCAAGTCGTTCAGCGGCCAGCCCGGCGCATTCGTGGCAGAACTCTCCGACGGTATGAAAATCGACGTCGGCGCAGCGATCCTCACCACCGGGTTCACGCACTTCGACAGCGTCAACAAACCCGAGTGGGGCTTCGGCACCTTCCCGGACGTCGTCACGACCACCCAAGTCGAACAGATGATTTCGAGCGGCAAGGGCGTCCGCTGTCCGTCCGACGACCGCAAACCAAAGCGTGTTGCGATTCTGCTTTGCGTCGGCTCGCGTGACCGCCAGATCGGCCGCGAATGGTGCTCGAAAATCTGCTGCACAGTGTCGGCCAACATGGCGATGGAGATCCGCGAGGAACTCCCCGATTGCCACGTCTACATCTACTACATGGATATCCGCACGTTCGGCCTCTACGAGACCGACTACTACTGGCGCAGCCAGGAGGAGTTCAAGGTCAAGTACATCAAGGCGCGCATCGCCGAGGTGACGAGCGACGGCCACAAGTTGATCGTGAAGGGCGAGGACACCCTGGTCAAGCGCCCGATCACGATCCCGTTCGACCTCGTCGTCCACGCCATCGGCATGGATCCCAACGTCGACAACATGACGCTGTCGGCAGTGTTCGGCGTCGACCTTCACAAGCAGGGCTTCATCGCGCGAAAAGACACCTACGGCACGATGGGCGCGACTTCGCGCCCGGGCGTGTTCGTCGCCGGCGCTGCCATCGGCCCCGAGACTATCGACGACAGCATCGCGCAGGCGAACGCAGCCGCCCTCAACGCCATCGCAGCAGCGAAGGGCGTAAGCCTGCAGGCCGCCGAGTAGTTGCCGCATCTGACCGTCAGCTATCGACACCAAGCACGCCAACAGATTGACTTCCCAACCTGCCCTTCGGATCGAAATGAGCACGGATCGACAAACAGCGTCGCGAAAAATGTCCGACTCGCAGGGTCTGACAGAGCCTCGCCCCATGCTCCACCTTTCTGGAACCAAGCTGCGCATCGCCCTCGAGCGGCTCATCAACGCTTCGGAACAGTTGGGTGGCATCGAACGGTTCGCCGAAGCCGTCCGCCTCAAGAGCAGTGTTTTCCAGGACCGCCTTGCGGACGGCAAGGCCGCAACACTTAGCCGCGCCTCCTTCGACGAGATCGTGCCGCTGATGTCGACCGTGCGTCGACGGATACAGCCGTTGCTGCAAGAAACGCCGTGGCCCGAAATCAGCGCCGCGATTGAAGCTCTGC
>CANJPN010000659.1 GCA_947475855.1 Bradyrhizobiaceae bacterium | reverse complement strand
GGCTCGGAAGTCGGGCTCGCGATGAAGGCGGCCGACATGCTCTCAGCCGAAGGCATCGACGCCGCCGTCGTGTCCGTGCCGTCGTTCGAGTTGTTCCGCAAGCAGCCCGAGAGCTACATCGATTCTGTTCTGGGAGATGCGCCGCGCGTCGCGATCGAGGCCGGAGTCAAGCAAGGCTGGTCGGAGATCCTGCGCCGCAAGGACGTGTTCATCGGCATGAGCGATTTCGGTGCGTCCGCCCCCGCCGGCAAGCTCTACGAGCACTTCGGCATCACCGCCGCCAAGATGGCCGAGGCGGCGCGGAAGCTGGTGCGCGGGTAGTTCTCCTTCGCTGACTTGTCCCCGACGGAGTGCGGCGCGCGATGATGGCCTATCGGCCATACGAGAGGCTATCCGCCTCTCGTGCTCTCCGGACCAGGGGCTGAGCCCCTGGACCCGCACTCTTGGGGTGGGCAATACGAGAGCGCGGTTCCGGGCATCCATTCGCCACACGCATTCCGTCACGACCGCGAAGACCGCCGTCCACGACACGGTGCAGTTCGTGACGCTCGGGCCTTGACGACGCTTTTGGAAAGCGGGAATGCCAGTTACTTCCCCAACAGCACGTCCTTCGCCTCGTTGATCTTCGCGGCGAGGTAGCCGGAGCCGCCGGCATCGGGGTGCATGCGTTTCATGAGATCGCGGTGGGCCTTGCGGATGTCGTCGTCGCTGGCGCCACGCTTCAGGCCGAGGATCTCGTAGGCCTCGTCACGGGTCATGATGCCGCCCGCGCCAGGTGAGGCCTCCGCCCGCGCCATGTCTTCGCGCCACGAGGGATGCGTCCGGTCGAGCCAGGTCTCGATGAGCTGCGCGGATTTCGGATCCTCGAAGCGGCAATCACGCCACAGCAAAGCAAGCTCGGCCGGCGCCAGGCGCTCGATCGGGCGGCCCGAGAATATGCCCTTCAACACGCGGCCGCGCATCGCGCCCGTATCATGGTCGAGCACCATCTCGAGGTGGTCGGTGACGATGCGCGAGGAATTGCCGCCCGCGGGCTGGCCCGGATTGGCCCACGGCAATCCCTTGCCTCCCGACAGCAGCCAGATCGAGAGCGTCGCCAGCGGCATCGCGTAGCCGATCAGGCCGCGCAGCGTCAGTGCGACGGCACCGACGCCCGCAGCGATGCCGGCTCCCGTGCGGATGCGCTTCGCCAGGGCTGCGACGTTGGCGCGCTGGAAACGGCCGAGCGCCCAGAAGCCCAGTCCGATCAGGGCAATTGCTGCTAGAATGTAGACCATGTTTCCGTGCGCGGCCCCAGCCTACTCATGTTCGGCCTACTTGTTCATCTGCTCTAGCAGGAAGCGCGCGCCAGCGCTGTTCGACGACAGCGACAAACGTTCGAGTGCGCGACGCCCGCCGGCTGCATACACGGCCACCGCCGACAACAGTTCGCGCAATTGCTGCGCCGAGCCGTGATCGAAGCGGCACCACGCGCCCTTGGTCAGGCGTGCGATCTCCTTGTACGCGCGCGTCGCCTTGGTGTCGCTGCCCTCCTGGAACAGGAACACGGGGACGCCCAGCAATCCGACCTCGCCGGCTTTGGCGCAGACGTCGTCGATGACCTCCTCGAAGGCATCGCCGACATAGACGACGGCGCTGACACGGCCCTCCTCGCTCTCGCCGCGGACGTGGCCGAGGACGCGCTCGATCTGCGTGTGCCCGCCGACGCAGCGCACCGTCGTCATCAGGCGGGCGAGCGCATCGGGGTCGGAGACCCACTTGGAGGCGCGGCACTCGCCTGCCCCGCGGAAATAGACGAGTTGCACATCGAGCCCGCCAACGTCCTTCACGGCCTTGAACATGTCTGCCTGGAGGCCGAGCGCCAGATCCCACGTCGGCTCGCGGCTCATCGTGGCGTCCATCGCGAACACGAGGCGGCCGCGCTTCTCGCCAGCCGCCGGCGTCAATTTTTTGAGGCGCTCGACGAACGCTGCCACTTCTGCGTCGGTCGCGGCACGGGCCGGCGCTTGGTCATGTGTGCCGTCGAGATGGCCCTGGCCGCGCGGCAGCCCTGCGATCGGTCGTTCCCCCGCCTGGGGGGGAGCAGGTGCGCGTTGGTCGTCTTTGCGGTCATCGGGCATGTGCAGGCGTTCCGGAGGTTAGCCCTCAAGCCCTCAGTCTAGCATAAACTGCGGCGGAGATGGGGTACCTCGAGATCGTTCAGCCGCCTGTGGTTACCGGCCGATGGCACGCCACAGGATGTAGGTTCCGAGCAACCCCAGCGCGGCGAACAGGTACGTTCGAAAATGCTCCTCGGACAACCGCCCCCGGAGCTGCTGGCCCGCAACCATACCCAATAGCGCCGGCAGAACGGCGCCCGCCGAGGTAACCATCAGCTCCCGAGACAGCAGCCGCTGGTCCGCCATCGCCAGCGCCAGGGCAATCGTGGACGCAGTGAACAGCACCCCCATCGCCTGCACGAGCACGTCCTTGGTAAGTCCCAGCGCCTGCAGGAATGGCACGGCAGGAATATAGGACCCGGTCATGCCAGCCACGAGACCGTGCACGATTCCGACCGGGAGCGACAACAGCAGCTCGTACCGGCCAGGGTGCGGAAGCACCGGCCGCATGAAGCCCATTGCCGAATAGCCGATCAAAGACAGGCCGAGCACCGTCCCGAGCACGCTGGCGTCGAGCCGCGCCAACAGCCACACACCCGCCCAGGTCCCGACGAGGATCGTCAGCATCATCGGCCAGGTCCGCGCGAGGATCATGGAGAACGAGCGCCCCGCTACGGCCTGCCAGACGTTGGTGACGAATGACGGCACGATCAGCAGCGCCAGGGCCGGTTTCATCCCGACGACCACGCTGCCGAGGCCGACCGCGATCGACGGCAGGCCCAGGCCGACAACGCCCTTCACGGCACCAGCGACAAAAAACACCACGCCGATCAGAAACCATTGCTCGACCGTGAATTGCTGCAAGCCGGTCGGCATGCGGTGGCCCTCGTCATTTCCGGATTACGCCCTGTTCGACGCCGCAACATCCGCGAGACCCCAGCGGAAATCCAGCCGAAATCCGTCGGACTTGGGCGGCGCTGGTTCAAATCCCGCCGTTCCGGCCAATGAAATCGAGATCTTAGGTCAAATCTCGACTTGCCGCTCCGAGCGATGAGCGACCACGTCAAGCAACGGCGCCTTGTCGCGCAAACGCCGCCCATTCGCCCGCTCCCTCGCTGCGCCGCGCAAGGCCGCACCCGGTTTTCTTCCCCCCGCCGCAACCAGCGTCTATAAGGCCCGG
>CANJPN010000658.1 GCA_947475855.1 Bradyrhizobiaceae bacterium | reverse complement strand
GCCGCCGACGCCACACGGATGATGTTGGCAAGTCCATTCAACCCATTCAGTCACACATCCGCTGCCCGTCATGCCGCGGCCGCCTTCGAGGTCTTCGAGCGCACGACACGACGTTATGACAAGCCGGCTTTCGGACTCACCGCAACCAAAGTCAACGGTGAGATCGTTCCAGTGAACGAGCGGGTTGCCTGGCGCTCGCCTTTCTGTCGGCTTCTTCATTTCGAGCGCCAGTTCCCAGCCGATCGGAAAGTCGACGATCCCAAACTTCTGATCGTTGCACCCATGTCGGGGCATTTTGCTTCGCTGCTGCGCGGCACCGTCGAGACGTTTCTCCCCGACCACGACGTCTACATCACGGACTGGGAGGACGCGCGCGACATCCCGATGATCGAGGGTCGGTTCGATCTCGACGACTACATCGACCACATCCGCGAGATGTTCACCTTCTTCGGTGGCGATGTTCACGTGTTCGCCGTTTGCCAGCCTTCGGTGCCTGTGCTCGCCGCAACAGCACTGATGGAGGCGGCAGGGGATCCGAACGTGCCGCGGACGCTGATGCTGGCAGGCGGTCCGATCGATACACGGTCCAATCCGACGGCGGTAAACCGGCTAGCCGAAGAGCGCGGAACGGAATGGTTCGCGCGCAATGTCATCACCACGGTTCCATGGCCGAACATGGGCTGTGGCCGCAGCGTCTACCCGGGATTCTTGCAGCTCACCGGCTTCATGACGATGAATCTCGATCGCCATGTCACGGCGCATAAGGACCTGTTCTATCACCTGGTAGAGGGGGATGGTGATAGCGCTGAGAAGCATCGAACCTTCTACGACATCTATCTGGCGGTGATGGATCTCACATCGGAGTTCTATCTCCAGACGATCGAAAGTGTTTTCGTCCGCCATCTTCTGCCCCGGGGCCTGTTGCTGCATCGCGGCGCGACCGTTGACCTCGGCAAGATCCGCCGTCCCGGGCTGTTGACGATTGAAGGCGAGAACGACGACATAACCGGCATTGGCCAATGCTCGGCTGCTCAGGGGTTGTGCAGGGGCATTCCCGACTCCCAGAAACAGCACTTCGAGTGCCCCGAGGTCGGTCACTACGGCATCTTCAACGGGTCGCGCTTCCGCCGGGAAATCGCACCGCGCATGTCGAGCTTCATGCGGCGCTTCGATGACGCCGGCTCGCGCAAGAACGTACCGGGCGATCACAGGCGCGATGCCCGGCCGGACGGTCCTGAGGGCGCCGCCTTCACCTTCCGCGGAAAGCGGGATTAGTCAGCTCTGCAGTGGCGGCACGGAGGTTACCTCCGAGCCGGCGCTGGCTGTTGTTGTGACGCTGCCGACGCATTGGGCTGCTGGCCGAGCACTCCCGAAAGGATAGCGGCGGCACCTGCGAGGCCTTCGCCGCCGCCTGACCCGACAACGATCTGCGGGACGAGCCTGCCGATCAGCGTCGCAAGCTCCGGCTTTTTCTCGAGCGAAGAAAGCACCTTTTCGAGCGCCTGCAGCATCGAGACCCGATCCTGGCCAAGCACCTGAGCTTGAGCCTGTTGACCTCGCGCCAGTTCCTCGAGGTACTGACGCTCGGCGCGGCCCAGGGTTGCGCGCTCCTTCTCCCGCTGGCTCGCAACCTGAACGGCAATCTGGGACTCGACCAGGCGCGGCTGCTCGTTGGCCGTGGCCCGCGCCTGCTCGGTTTCGATGCGCTTTGATTGCGCGGTGGATTCGCGCTCGTAGGCTTTGGTCAGTTGATCAGCGAGTTGCTCGCGCAGCCGCGATACGAGCAGTTCCGGCGGTATCGCCGGTTCGCCCAGGCGGATCTCCTGGATCTCGACACCGGCCTTGCGCCCTTCACGTTTGACGGCCGTCTCTATCGCTTGCTCCAGCGCTTCGCGGTTCTCGATGAGATCGAGAACACGAGTCTGTCGCTTGATGCGTTTAGTCGGGTCGTTCGGATCGGGAACTTCGATGTCCGAGCCGGCGACGTTACGAACGATCGAGCGGATTGCTGGGGTCAGGATGCGGTCTTCGATCTCCTCCAGGCCGCCGACGGCACCGACGACGATCGGAGCGTTCTTCGGATTGACTTGCACGAGAACACGGAGTTCCTGCGGGATATCCCAGCCCTCGACTTTGACGAACACGGCGCGATCCGCCGCATCCTTGGGGATAGCCTGCACCTCGGTTCTTTCGACCTGGCGAATATTGCCCTGCTGGTCGACCGACAGATCGATGATCCTCTTGGTGTAACCGCCCTTGTACTCCCAGGTCTTCACACGGGTGTCGATGAGCGAGATTTCATAAGCCTTGCGATTGAGGTAGTAGGCGCCGGGAAGCAGAGGCTCGCGCCAGATGCCGACGCAACCTGGCGGAACCAAAGGTACCGAGAGCGCTCCCTCGATGGCGCCGTCGGCTGCCTTGACCTCCTGCTCGATGCATTGCGTGCCGGGTTTGGAGACGTTGCTCTTGACGACGCCGACATGGCCCGCCGGGATCACGGTTGCGGTGGTGGCCTTGTCGACGCGGACGTTGAACAGGTAGCGGTTGAGACGATATTCGCCCGGCTTCAAAACGGTCTCTTGCGGCCCGCGGTGGCCGCCTCGCGTCAAGAAGTGCTCTGCCTGCATCATGGCAGCCAGGTCCTTGTCCGGGATCTGCGGCGCGATGAACATCCCTTCAGGCATTGGCGCACCGTCGACAGCGACGATTTCGCCGTAAAATCCTTCCGGCACCTTCACGATGTCGAACTGCTCGACCGTATAGAGAACCTGGACGAGAGGGATGAAATGGAAGCCGGGTCCAAGGATTTCAGCCTGCGGCCCTTTTTGTCCTTCGAGCGCGATGATCCGGCCCGGTGGCAGCTCCTTGTAGCCGTAAATGCGCTTGAGGTGGCCGACCTTGGTGGCGTCGATATTGACGAACGAGGTCGATGCAAGCATCGCAAGTCCCACTGCAATCAGCAGGATCGCGCCGATACCGCTGCCAAGCAGCGACCTGATGATGTTCACGGCGTCGGCTGGCCGAGGTGTACCGGCGGGAACCGGCAAGGTCGTCGGTGTTCGTCTCGAATTCACAAGCGCGAGGACACCGGCAGCGAGAGCGATCAATCCCAGAATGACATAAAACATGCGCTTGCTTCCTCGAGCCGAGGTATTGGCCATCTAAAAGACGTGCCAGCTAAGCCATGGAAGTATTTAGTCGGCCGTGAAGTTTCTTCAACCTGCTGATCTCGTTTGCTGATCGAGCGGGAAGTCTGGCTTTGAGTTGCCGGATTTCCACGCTTCCCCGTGGATTTCCTTGCAAATCG
>CANJPN010000657.1 GCA_947475855.1 Bradyrhizobiaceae bacterium | reverse complement strand
CGCCTTCGCGGCCTCGCAGTGCGGAAGACGGACGCAGTTCTTTTTGTTGTATTCACGGCGCTCGCGCCGGGCCGCCTTCGCGGCCTCGCAGTGCGGAAGACGGACGCAGTTCTTTTTGTTGTATTCACGGCGCTCGCGCCGGGCCGCCTTCGCGGCCTCGCAGTGCGGAAGACGGACGCAGCTAATTTGCGTAGCGATCTCGCACGGCATTTCCGTGTCTGCCGGCACCTCCCGCTCGACGAAAGAATGAGCCGACGATCGAAAGCCCCGAGGCCGTCGGGCTCCGGGGCTCATGATCTCGTGCAACATTTCTCAGGCGACCTTGAGCGCCTTGACGCGGCAGAGCGTCCTGGCGACCGGCAAACGCATCGCCGTCACCATCGTTTGCGACAACTGCGACGCCTGCTGGGACAATGGCCTGGGTGCGGGCTGCTTCAGCGCCTGGATCTGCTCCTGAAGCCTGGGCCGCTCCTGAGTTTGCTGCGGCTGTAGCTGCTCGGCCTGACGGATGGGCTGCGATGGACCTTGGCGGGAAGCCATTGGTCTGCTCTCCGCCTCCCCTGCTGACTGCACATTCTTTGCAACCGGAGGGACATGAGGTGCCGGAACTGCCGGCACGGCAGAAGGAACATTTGCAACCGCAGGCTTTGCCTGCTGAACACGTGCCACTTGGGCTGCGCGCTGCGCCATTGCAACGGCCGCTGCCTTCGCAGTTTCGTCGACAACGAGTGCGGCAGGTTTCGCCGACCGGTGGAACACCAGCGCCCGGCCGCCGTACCAAAGGCTCAGGAGGCCGGCGACGATCCAGAGAAGATTGCCGAGCACGAAATCGGCCGTGGACATCTGGTAGACGGGAAGCGGGCTCGGGACGTGGCCTTGCGCCTGCCATTCCACCACGCGCGCTTCGTCCAGATCGTATCGGATGGGCTTGTCCTTGACGCCCAGGACATAGCCGCCGCGGCTCACGGAATAGGGCAGGCCGAACCAGTGATAGGTGATCGTGTAGCCCAGATAGAGCGGCTCGCCGCTCCCATTCTGGAGGCGCACGTCCTGCAGATGGCGCACGACGGTCTCGGGTCCGACATTGAATGTCCCGGCGCTGGCCGGCGTCGTGACGAAGGCCAGCGCGAGGCCGGCGAACGCCGCTGCGAGAGGCCGATGGGCGGAAGACGAGAATGTCATGGGACTTTTCCCCGATTGAAGCCTGCCCCCGTGTTCATCCACGGGTCTGTTGTAGCTTCAGACTAGAGAAATCCCCCGTCCGTGCAGTTCCCGAGGGTACAGTTTCTGGAAGGGGGGCGCACTGGCGCCGGAGCGCGTTCGCAGCCTATCCAGGCTTTCCGTCCCCACGCAGCGGATACCCCCAGCGACGATGCGCTTACCCCTCGCCGAGCGGCCGGCGAGGGGCCGGCGTGGGCTATAGGCGAGCGAAGCCAGACACAAACGTTCAACCGTCCGACCTCACGATCGCACGTCAGTCCAGCTTGATGTTGGCGGCCTTGGCCACAGCGCTCCACACCGGAAGTTCGCGTACGATCGTGTCGGTCATTTCCTGTGCGGAGCCGCCCCCCACCGGCATGCCGGCAGCGCGCAGCCGCTCGCCGATGTCGGGCATTTTTCTGATCGCGGCAAACTCGGTCTCCAGCCGCGCGATGATGGGCGGCGGCGTGCCGGCGGGAGCGACGAACCCCATGAAGACGTCGAGGACCACATCGACGCCGAGCTCCCGCAATGTCGGCGTGTCGGGAAGATCGGAGTAGCGCGCCGAGCCCGCCGCCGCGAGCAGCTTCATCTTGCCAGACTTCACGTGCGGCAGCACCGGGGCCGGATCGATGATCGAAGCAATGATCTGCCCGTTCAGGATAGCGGTAGCCGTCTCCTGGCTACCCTTGAACGGAATGAACTCGAGCTTCGCGCCGGTTTTCAACTTGAAGAGCTCGGACGGCAGCGTGAACAACGGCGAAGTGCTGCCGTAGTTCGACTTGTCCGGGTTGGCCTTGGTGTAGGCGACCAGTTCGCTGACCGAGTTGATCCCGCGCGCGGCGTCGACCACGAGTACCAAGGGGCTGTACGCAATGATGCCGACGTGCGCGAAGCTTTTCAGCGGATCGTAGGGTAGCTTCGAATAGACTGCGGGCGCGATCACCATCGTGCCGGTCGTCGCGGAGAACATCGTATAACCATCCGGCGGCGCGCGCGCGACGAGCTCGGCTGCGATGAAGCCGTTGGCACCCGGACGGTTCTCGACCACCACTGCCTGGCCCAGTCGCTCGGACAGCTTCTGCGCGACCAGGCGGCTCAAGATGTCGTTTCCGCCGCCGGGCGCGAAGCCTACCACGATCCGCAGCGGCTGCTTGGGCCAGTCCGCCTGCGCCAGCGCCTGGCCAGCCAGCGCGAAGGCGGCGCACGCACCAAGGAGCCAAACCGTGATCGTGCCAGTCAGTCGGTCTGTCCGGAAACGCCTCATCTTGCTCCTCCCAATTTTCAGCTTAGAGCAGTGCCTGGATGCGCCTGAACCCAACGCGGTGTCTCGCGACGGGCGGCGGAAACCAGATGACAGATGGATCTTCGCCTTCTACCCAACCTTCTTCCACATAATTATCTCGACCATCTCGCGATCGACGCGATCAACGCGATCGACAAACACCTTGGCGGTTGAGCCCGACGGCACGAGCCAGTGGTGCGGAACTTTTTTTTCGGGGTGTCCTACTCCTCGGCGAGAGCGCACTGTTGCGCAGCCGTCCAGAGTCCCGTTTGGGTCATCACTACGCCTCCCGACAATCCACTCCGGACTATTGCCTCGCCCGGTTGCGGACATCCTCCGAGATGGCCAATCATTACTCAAGCAGAAAATCCCTGCTCAGCCCCCAACACCGGTGCAGCGCGCCGCAAAAATCGTGAGGTTTCGCAGCGCCTGGATCCTGTCGGGCGACTGCGGCGCAAAATGCGCAGGATCGCTGGCGGACGGCGCTGCAGACGCGATCTACGGTTTGAGGGCCTTGTTGACCTTGGCAACCAGATCCGGCGGGGAGGCGTACATCTGCAGGACAAGCTCCGTCACGGTCTTGGCGTCCTTGGCCGCAATCGTGAGCTTCATCTTCGTGGCGTCGGCCAGGAAATCGGCATCGTTCATCGTCGCCATGAACGCTGAGCGCAGAAGCGCGAGGCGATCGGCCGGCACGCCCGGCGGAGCGAGGAACGGCCGATGGAATTCCTGCTGCGCCAGAATAACCTCGGCGATCTTGCGGTTCTCACCCGTAACGTACTGCCAGATGTGAGGGACACCGAGCTTCGTCAGCTCCGGGAACGGCTCGAGGGCCGCCTGCAGGAT
>CANJPN010000656.1 GCA_947475855.1 Bradyrhizobiaceae bacterium | reverse complement strand
GCGGCGTGGCTCGGTTCGAAACGAGATCCCGGGCAGACCGAGGTCGTGGACGCTCTGGGCTTCTGCAGGGCCTAGCTGGCGCTTGATCCAGACAAAGCGGCGGGACCGGTCTGCGAGACTGGCTCGCAGCTCGGCGCGGTCCAAGTCGGTCAGGATGGAGGCTATCAGCTCGCTCGTTTCGTCGACGTCTATGATCTGAGTTGGATCGGCAAACAGGGAGTGGGTTGCGAGATCGGTGGCGAGCAGACGACCTTTGCGGTCGACGATATCGGGCCGTGCATAGGCGCGAACCAACGGCTCGGCCAGGTTGGCGCGCTGGCCGGTCGAGCGGCTGAACAATGCAAAGCGTAACACCTGAGCGGCGACGGCCGAGAAGGCCAATGCGACCACCAGTGCGATGAGCAGCACAGGGGCGGATTGGGAGTCCGCGCGTTTCACGTGTCTTACGCGTCGGGTTGCCGCAGTTGGCGATCCTGTCTGCATGGCGATGTCATCGCGCCTGCTGCGGACTGGGCGCGGGACCATCAGCGAGCAGACGGTTGAACTCGATGTAATCGTCGGTTGCGGGAAGACGCATTCCCATCGCCTTGGCGGCGGGCTCGATACGAGCCGGTCGGGCAAGATGGGCGCGCTCGGCTCGTAGCACGGAGATGTCGGTTTCGAGTTTTTCGCGGCGTAGCTCGGCTGCCTGGATCTTGGCTTCGAGGCGTCGTGTGGCAGTGCTTTCCGCGTAGAGGAAGTACGCGGAGGCCAGCGTCAAACTGCAGGCGATGAGGTTGGCGGCGATGCGCATGCCAGTAGCCCCTCTCGGTTCGTCAGCGGCACGGGCCGTCAGCGGAGGGCCAAGACATCCGGCAAATCGAATGCCGCAAAGTCTTCGTCCCACGGCGGGGCGGCTGTGCGCTCCACCCAGCGCAGCCGGGCCGATCGAGATCGCGGATTGGTCGCGGTCTCTTCCTTGCTTGGGCTTAACGACTTGGAGTTAACTAATCGGAAACTCGGCTCCCTTTTTGCGACACCGCCAGAGGGTAAGTGACGCGAAGTGCCGGTCGTGCGGCCACTGCGTTCGGCCATGAATCGTTTTACGATGCGGTCCTCGAGCGAATGGAAGGTGACGACGACGAGACGGCCGCCGGGCGACAGGATCGCTTCGGCTGCAAGGAGACCGCGGGCCAGTTCGCCAAGCTCGTCGTTGACCCAGATGCGAAGCGCCTGAAAGACGCGGGTGGCGGGATGCTTGCCGTCGGGACGGTGGGTGCCCGGAACGGCTGCTACAACCGAGGCGAGGTCGCGTGTGCGCGAGAACGGTTGCTCAGCGCGGCGACGGACGATGGCTGCTGCGATGGCACGTGACCGGCGCTCTTCACCCAGTTGATAGAAGATGTCGGCGAGGTCACTTTCCGGCGTTTCGTTGATGACATCAGCCGCAGATGGGCCCGCGCCTTCGGACAGTGCGCCGGCCGCTTGGCCCATTCGCATGTCGAGCGGGCCGTCTGTCTGGAAGGAGAAGCCGCGTTCGGCTTCGTCGAGTTGCATCGAAGATACGCCGATGTCGAAGACGACGCCGTCGGGGGAGGGGAAGGCGATAGAGTTTGCTCCGGGCGTCGCTGCCAAGCGGTTGCGGACGATTTCGGCAATGGTTGCGAAGCGGGCTTCGATGACGTCGAGTCGGCCGGTGAACTCCGCGATCAGTGGGGCCGCGGCGCTGATAGCACTGGGGTCGCGGTCGAGTGCGAGGACCTTGCAGTCGGCCGCTTCGAGGATTGCCCGGGTGTAGCCGCCCGCGCCGAAGGTCGCATCGACGTATGTCTGACCGTCGGCAGGACGAAGTGCTGCCAGAACCTCGGCCAGCATGACCGGGATGTGGCCAGCCGACGAGAGCGTTTGCGCTTCGAATGGAGCAGCGTTGCGAGAGGTTGTCATGGTGACAGCCTTCGCATGGGGGAGCGGTTTAATTCAACCGGTTGCGTGTTTCAGCTTCGGCTGGGTCAGCTTTCGTCGTCCGGCTTGCGGCCTGCTGCAAAAAGGCGGCGATGCTCGTGGACCTTGGCGCGGGCGGCTTCGCGACGCTGGGCGAAGAGTTCGGGTTGCCAGATTTGAAACTTGTCGCCCAAGCCGACAAAAGTGACCTGGGCTGCGATGCTGGCGTGCGCGCGAAGCGGCTCAGGAAGGACGATACGGCCGTCTCCGTCGATTGCGAGGACCTGGACGTCGCCGTAGAGCGCGACAGAGAGTTGATCCCGCTCGTCAGAATAGTCTGGCAGGCCTGCGAGAAGCCCGTCGATCTTCTGCGCAAGTCTTTCGCCGCCTGCATCGAGTGCTGGAGCATCGAGCGAGGGGTAGCAGTAGATGGCTGCGCCTGTTTTTCCGGCCTCGGGGCTACCGTAAGTGTCGCGTTCGAGGACGGCACGGAATGGCGCGGGAATAGAGACGCGGCCTTTGGCGTCAATCTTGTTCGTGAAGGTCGAGACAAAGCGGTCCATCCTCTATTGCCTTTCACGGCGCGTGAGCGCCGGGCCGCGGATGCGGCTTCGACCGGTGGGGCCGGTCGGGACGAAGGACGCAACAAGAACCACTCGCTTTCCTTTCACGACGCAGTCGCGCCGGGCCGCTGCTGCAGCTTGGTCCGGCTAAGCCGGTGGACGCGACGACGCACATTCAAATCACTCGAAGAAAAAGCCGGGGCGCGTGGCGGTCGCACGTGCCGGACAACCCCGCTGGTTCCTGCCAGCGCCCAACCACGTCCCCGTGCCCATGATGCGGTATGGGCATACATGGGATCTCATGGGATTTAATGGGTGTCAATGGATTCTAGTGGTGATGTCGTGTGGATAAGTCTGCTGTGTGACTGAACCGCATGTTTTCGTGTTCTTGCTGGACCGTCTTGGAATTGGCTTCCCGCGTTGTCGAACAGCGCGAGAGGTCGCGACTGAAGCTGACGGGTTAAGCCTCCAGGGCAGTGCGGTCGTCGGTCGGGTCGCAACGTCGATCAGAGCCTGGCTGCGCGGGCTGCTCGCGGTGCGTTTTTGTGTCATTGCCCAAAGGATTGGCATAGGATCGGCGGACGAAGCCGAAGGAGGGGCCCCTATTTCGATTGGGTCCTCGCAGTTCGCGACAGTCAGCCGGCGATCAGTCCGGCGGCATGAAGGGGAAACAGGATGGGCAAGACCTACAAGATCATGATCATGGGCGCCTCATACGGCTCCCTGCTCGGCGCAAAGCTCGCCCTGGCGGGCCATCACGCCAAGCTCGTCTGCCTGCCGGCAGAGGCGGAGCTGATCAACAAGGAAGGCGCTATCATTCGGATTCCGGTGTAGGGGCGCGATGGGCTC
>CANJPN010000655.1 GCA_947475855.1 Bradyrhizobiaceae bacterium | reverse complement strand
TCGGGCTTAAGCCCTCCCGACGGCCGTCCACCCCGGCGCAGTCTCACCCTGATTGACGACGTGTCTCACCTTGATTGTCGCGCGGCAAAACAGCTCTCGCCGCTGCTCTCGATAAGCTTTTACTTATCGGCTAGACGAGTTGACTGCTCGGATGCTAGCGGTCCTTCGGGCAGGTAGAGTGCATTAAGATCTGCTCGGCCTACAGGTGGATCTTTCGAAGTTGTGTGTGGGCTTCAGAATCCTTCGCGATCGCGGCAAGGGCCTGGTTGTTGGCGTTGTACCCTCCCATCAAAGTATCATCGTTGAGCTTCTGAGTATCAATATCAAGCTATCGTGTCAATAGGTCGTCAAAGAGAGTGTCGGAAAGATGATTCATCCAATTCAGGTCCGGGCGGCTCGCGTCCTTCTGGGTATGGATCAGCAGGAACTTGCCACGACATCGGGGGTGGGACTCGCGACACTGAAGAGGTTCGAAGCGTCAGGAAACAATTTGACCGGTACAGTCCAGACGATCTCCAAGATTAGGCGGGCTCTCGAGACTGCCGGAATTGTGTTTATCGAGCAGGATGAGCATTTGGGTCCAGGGGTGAGACTCAAACGACCGCTATCGTGAGGGCGCCGTTGGTAGAGGATATCGCTAGCTAGTCGCAGGCAGCCGTGTGGACGGATCTAGCGCACTGTGAACTGCCTTCCCGATCGGGGGCGCTGTGCCATCCGAGATAGCTGACGAGGTATTTCGTGATAGCGCCGTTGGACCGGCGCATCCAGCTCTTGTGCGGCTGGAGTAGTTGTTGACGTTCTGGACGTGGTAGATGCCCCACGCGTGCTCGCCAGCACTCAGGTTCAGCGCGACAAGCGGGATGCCGGCTTGTCGGGCGAAGACGCGATAGGCTCCGGCTCCGTCACTGACCAACACCGAAGACTTCGCGACCACCGGCCCGAGCACGGACGAGACCGACTCCGTCGAGCGGTCCGCCAGGATCTGATCCGTGGTCGCCCTATTTCTGTCGCGTGCAATCAAGACAGGAACCAGCTCGGCGGACAGCTTCATCGATATGTTGCCTGTGAACCGGAATGCAAACTTACCCCACTCTGGACATTGGCGCGCCCATCGCACGACGTAGCAGCCAGGAACCCGACGTCGGCGCCGCATAACGCCCCGACGGACAATGTGGTCAGGCTCACCCATGCCGCTAGCGCGGTCATTACCTTTGCGTTGATGTGCTCGAACTGCGCGTTGCGATCAGGATGCCTCGCGCTTTCGTCCGCCTTGCGGTTGCGCTGGCGCGTGAAGCCGAGCTCGACAGCGAGCAACTTGCCCACCGTGCCCTCGATGATCACATGGCCCATGTCCTTCAGCGCTCTGGCGAGCTTGGCGCGACTCTTCGACACCTACGGCAGCGGCTGCATGGACGAGCCGAGCATCGCGTACTCGGCCAGGCGCTTCAGGTCACTGGCCAGCGAGCTTACCGCCGCCGCCCTCGCGGCGCACGCAACCGGCCGCAGCGGACCTTCGGCCAGATCGTCCTCGCCGATATTGATCGTAAAGCGTGCGAACGCGGTGGCTTTCGACACGACCGCAAGAGCACCCTATGCGGCCGCCCCCACCTCCTCCGCAACCCACAACCACCGCTCGTACTCGCCTAGCCTGGGGCCGATCGAATCCACCGCTGCCGAATGCCATTCTCGTTCATCGTGGAAAGGCGCTACGCTACGCCTGTGCGCATCGGCCGTGAAACCTCGTAAGTTGATCTGCCATGCCCACAGATCACGAATCGCTTAAACTTTGTAATCGTCCTTACAGTGGCATGTCGCGAGCTAGTGACGGTTCAGAAGGCCAGTCCCCCAATGTCGAATAGCGAGCGATCCAAGGCGCACGGTACCAACGAGACAGCCCGGAAACGCGACTGGACTTTCGTCAAAGAGGAAAATTTCTGGATCTGCATCTTGCTTCCAGTGCTCGTCGGGATGCTGTTGTTGTTGGACTGACACTGTGCTGCCGGTGGCGCTGCGCGCATTGCGAAGTCGCTCCGGCCTGTTCAATCAGCCTGTCGCTAAGGCCCGGGAAGCTTCACCAGCGCGACGAGTCCTGCCGACTGACCCAGGGAACGGCCCTGCTGCCCTGCACCGCCTCATGCGACTCGGTGCCCAGGGATTGGCCGGCGGCTCGGCCACGTCGGATGTTGTCCTTGCTGCGGAGGGTCTGGGCGGCGAGGTCGCAGACGGAGGCAGGCGGCCAGTTGGTCTTGCCCCGCGACGTTCCCTAAACTAGGCGCACTTGCGCCACTTTTCAGTTGTTCCCCCGCCTGGGGGCCTTCGCCCTGATGAACGCGGCCCGCCGCTGGATCGGCATTGCTTCCTCGGCCGAGATCATGTTCTGGTGGATCATGTTCTCGTCGAACTCGCCAAGCTCGGCGTCAAGGTCGTCATCAACATTGAGAGGTTCCGCGTTCGATCCCACCTTCTTCGAGCTACTCCCCATTGGGCCACGCAGCCTGACGCCGGCCCTGGTCTCCGCTATCGTGAAGTGGTTCAGCAAGACCGAGGTCATTTTTGTAACGGCGAGCCGCATCACAGAGATCATTCGTGAGCACCACGGTCTCACCGCTGACACGGCGCTCCGAACCGCGGAATGTTTCGGGACCGATCCCCGGTTCTGGCTGAATATCCAGATCGCGCACGGCCTCTCGAAAGCACAGGCCGAAGGCGACTATTCCGAGATCTCGCGGATCGCCTAAAGCGACCGCTGGAGTTGACGTTGTCGAAGCCCGAGAAACCCGATCCCACAATCCCGACTATATGGCCGCCATGATCGACACCACTCTGCATCGTGCTGGTTGGCCGCAACGTGCCGTCCGGCGCCTCCCCGATAACGTGACCGTCAGGAGGTTTGACCGGGGCCTAGTCACTCGCGTAGAGGATGGTGGAAACTGTGAAGCATTGACTGGAAACAGTTGCGTCATGCCGTCATTGCCCAGATCGGAGCATCAGCAGTCGTCGCAAGATTGGACCCTGGTCGAGACCGCACAGAGCACGACAATTGGCTTGACGGTCGCTATGCTTGGCATTGCGCCGCTGACAGCGCCAATCCTGATCGTCATCCTCGCCCTACTGACGGCCATTGTCGAATGGCGAGGTGGCGGCGCGCCACTCGCAACGCTGAGTTCTGGGCTTCGCACGCAGGCCGGCCTTGCAGGCCTTGCTTTCATGGGCTTCGCCGGCTTGAGCGCCACATGGTCGAGCGAGCCCAGCTTTGGGTTTTCGAGCGTTCTTCGGGTTGCAGTTACCCTGTGCGCCGCCATCTATCTGACGATCGCCCTGCGACGACAAATTCACAAC
>CANJPN010000654.1 GCA_947475855.1 Bradyrhizobiaceae bacterium | reverse complement strand
TCAAAGGCGTGGCGTCGAAATATCTGCCGAGCTACCTCGGCTGGCGCCGCATGATCGAGCGCGACGGACACGAGCTCACGCCGCGATCCTGTCTGGCTGGCGCCTTGGCTTAGAGGATAGCGCTACATTGGAACGGAACAGAGCCATTCCAATGGCTATAGCCTTCTTTTGGGCAATGGCTTCTTCGGGCTCTAATACTCTCATGAATTCTTGCATAGGGCGCGGGTATTCTTCCTCGCTCATGTTCTACGCAAGCTCCAGCCTCAGGCTCTTGCCCAACGTCTTTGCCGCCCGCTTCAAAGTGGCGAGGGTTACACTGTCGTTGTCTGGATCGAGGAGGCGATCCAGTTGGGCACGCGTGGTTTGCATTTTCGCAGCCATGGCGGTCTTGGTCAGGCCCTTCTTTTTCATTTCCGCTGCGATTTGTGCGGCGATGATTTTCTTGCCGGCGATGAAGCTGGCCTCCTCCAGGATGCCCTCCTCCTCCAGGAAGCTTTCGAAATTGGAGCCGTGGTGCTTCTTCTTGGCGTTGGTCATGAGGTCATCTCCTTGAAGCGCTTTGCTGCGAGGTCAATCTCGTCAGGTGGCGTCTTCCGCGTCTTTTTCATGAATCCGTTGAGCAGCACGATCAAGCCGTCGTCGAAGGCGAAGATCACGCGTGCGATCCGTCGCTCCGACAGCTTGGAGCGCACTTCCCACAGACCGTTGCCCAGCGAGTCACACAATGGCAATCCAAGTGGCCAGCCCTGCTGTACGGCGAGGATGTCTGAGCCGATTTGCACTCGATCTGGCTTGTCGAGCGACTTCAACCAATCGCGCACTGGTTCCCGTCCGTTGGCGGTTGCATAGAAGACGGCCGGAATTTTCTTCGTTCGGACAGTCATTGCAGGACCGTATCAAATTTGATACGCAGCAGCAATGGAATTTTCGAGCTGACACCCACTTGACTGGCTGGGTCGCCGAAGTTCAGACCTTGCTTTCGAACACCAACGCGCCCGGAGTGAGGAAACGTATGAACATCAAGGTCGGACTGAAGGCGATCGAGGAGGCTTCGGAGAAGCTGTCCAACTGGGGCAAGTGGGGCAAGGACGATCACTCCGGTACGCTCAACTACGTGAAGCCGCAGCATATCGTGGAAGCGTCGAAGCTGATCAAGAAGGGCAAGCCGTTCGCGCTCGGCATTCCGCTCGACCGCACGGGGCCGCAGACCGGCTTGTTCGGCGGGCGCTTCAACCCGATCCACCAGATGCTGGCGACCGGGACCGACGCCACCACCGGCCAGCAGGACTGGAACAAGATCCGTTACGCCGACGATACGATCATGCTGTGCGTGCAGGGCGCAACGCACTGGGATGCGCTGGGCCATATTTTCTACGAGGACAAGGCTTATAACGGTCACGATGCGAAGCTGATCGACAGCCGCGGTCTCAGCGTGCTCGGCATCGAGCATTCGAAGGACAAGATGACGGGGCGCGGCGTGCTGCTCGACATCGCGCGGTTCAAGGGCGTGGACTATCTCGAGGACGGCTACGGCATTTCCAACGACGAGCTCGACGCGTGCGCGAAGGCGCAGAAGGTCGAGATCAAGGAAGCGGACTTCGTCATGATCCGCACGGGACAGATGGAGAAATGTCTCAAGACCGGCGAGTGGGGCGGCTATGCCGGCGGCGACGCGCCGGGCGTGAAATTCGAGAACTGCTACTGGTGCCAGGACAAGAAGATCGCGGCCATCATCTCGGATACGTGGGGCGTCGAGGTTCGTCCCAACGAGACGACCGAAGCGAACCAGCCGTGGCACTGGGTGGTGATCCCGGCAATGGGGCTGTGCATGGGCGAGATCTTCTACCTGAAGGAGCTCGCCGAGGACTGCGCCAAGGACAAAGTCTACGAGTTCTTTTTCTGCGGTCCGCCGCTGATCATTACCGGCGGTACGGGATCGCCTCTCAATCCGCAGGCCATAAAGTAGTGTTTCCAAGCGTGTTCTATCCCGTCGAATGGCAAGCGCCGGGTTAGACGATTTGGTCCGTGATTTGACGATGTTTTGCGTCGAGCGATATCGGCATGTAAAGCTGGATCGCTTGCTCGAATATCAACGTAACCGGGAGGAATGAATGCGCATAGCAGGATCGATCCGTGTATCAGCGTCTATCGCCGCAGTCTTGGTGACCAATTTGGTCTTCACAGCATCCAGCCATGCTGCAGGTTCGTGCTCGAGTTGGAAGGCGACGTGCGAATCTCGTGGTGGAGCTTCGTATTGCGACAGTCAGTACGGCGTGTGCATGCGCTCGGGCTGCTGGACCGAGGGCAAGCAGTTCGGCGGAAAGCGGCATTGCGGTTTGTCGAAAAAGTAGCGTGGCGCGGGCTCCCCGGTCGACGCGGAGGCTATCCAAGTAGCCGGGACGTTTTGCGCCGACTGGGTGTCGGTGTCAGACTCGCCCGGTCCTCCCCCCCCGGACATGCGGAGGTGATGGATTTTGACGTGAATGGGGGATAGGCTTCCGACCAGACCCGAGGATCAGCAATAGGGGGCTCGTTTGCCGCAAGCTCGCCAGGTCATTGTCAGTGTGACGGCACTGTTGCCCGTCGCTTGGGCATTCCTCCTTCTTCTCTCAATTCCGCCGAGAGACGCGCAGGCTCAATCTAGTACTCCGGCCTCCGCTTGCGAGGAGGTCTCGGGTATCGAGGTGTTGGCGTCGCCGGTTGCACCCTGGAAGGGCGCGCCGCTGCGCGTCGTGTTCACATCGGAGAAACCGCTCGAGGGCGAGCTGTCGCTGATCGGGCCGCAAGGAAGTGTCGCTGCGAAATCGCGCGAGCGTCATGGCGGTCCGCCGTATTTTTGGTATGCGGAGGTTGCTTCTCCGGCATCCGGGGCATGGCTGGCGAAGCTCACGCGCGATAACGCGCAAGGAGATTGCGCCACGCTCACACGCGAGATTGCAGTGCGCGCGACCGCACCGCCGCGGACAGGTTCCGTGAAGGGTAGCGTTTGGCCGATCAGGGCAGGTTGGAATCGCGCCAACGAGAACCTTTATTCCGCGTGGATCGAGAAGCTGTTCGATGCGCCCTCCGATGTGACGCTGTCGTGGCCCGCGTTGCACGAGGTATTGCGCGACCGCCAGCGGAACTTCCTGCACAATCATCTGGGGCTCGGCGAAGACCAGATGGGGCAGATCATCAAGCCCGACTGCGCCGACCTTCCTTATTTCCTGCGTGCGTACTTCGCGTTCAAGATGGGGCTGCCGTTCGGCTATGCGAAGTGCACGCGTGGCGGGGCGGGGCAACCGCCGAAGTGCTACGAATGGTGGAACATCCAGAACGAGGATGTGCGCAATCTGCCGCCGCCG
>CANJPN010000653.1 GCA_947475855.1 Bradyrhizobiaceae bacterium | reverse complement strand
CGCCGATCCGTGGGGCGGTAGTCACGCTATCGAGCGGCTGACGTATGAACTCGCGGCGAAGGCGCTCGAGCATATCGAGGAGGTCGAGAAGCTCGGCGGCATGACGGCTGCCATCGCGGCGGGCATTCCGAAGATGCGCATCGAGGAAGCATCGGCGCGGACGCAGGCGCGGATCGACAGCGGCCGGCAGACGATCGTCGGCGTCAACAAGCTGAAGCCGAAGGGCGAGGCCGACATCGAGATCCTCAGGGTCGACAACCGCGCGGTGCGTGAAAGCCAACTCGCCAAGCTCGCGCGGTTGCGCGCCGAGCGCAACGAGGCCGAGACCACGGCGGCGCTGACGGCGCTGACGGAAGGCGCTCGCGGCACCGGCAATCTGCTCGATCTCGCGGTGAAGGCGGCGCGTGCGAAGGCGACGGTGGGCGAGATTTCCAATGCGCTCGAAGCGGTCTTCGGGCGGCACGAGGCGCAGGTTCGCGCGATCCAGGGCGTCTACAGGTCGGAGGTCGGAGCGATGAGCGAGGATGCAGCCCGCGTGATCTCGATGTGCGCCGAGTTCGAGAAGCGCGATGGACGACGGCCGCGCATCCTGGTTGCCAAGATGGGCCAAGACGGACACGACCGGGGTCAGAAGGTCATCGCGTCGGCGTTCGCCGATCTCGGCTTCGACGTCGATATCGGGCCGCTGTTCGCGACGCCGGAAGAAGTCGCGCGGATGGCGGTCGAGAACGACGTGCACATCGTCGGCGCGTCATCTCTAGCGGCCGGGCATCTCACTCTGGTGCCGGACCTGAAAGCAGCGCTCGACGCGCAGGGCGGCGGCGACATCATGATCGTGGTCGGCGGCGTGATTCCGCCGGGGGACTACGATGCCGTCATGAAAGCGGGCGCCAGCGCGGTGTTCGGTCCGGGCACCAACATCCCCCAAGCCGCCGCCGAACTGGTCGCCAAGCTCAATACGAAGTTCGGGTACACGGGCGGCAAGCAGGCGGCGGAGTAGGTCTTGGTCGCCGATTTGATTGCACGGCCCAGTCAGATTACGCCGTCCTGTCCGCAGTGATCGACGTCGCCTCTTTCACTTTCGTCATGGCCCGCCGCAGTTTACCCCGGACACTGATCCGGGGCGGGCCGTGACGACAACGTTTGATTGGTGGCAGCTCCGGGTAAACTGCGACGTGATGCAACTACCTCGACTTGTCGCCCATAGCGCTGTCGATGGCGGGTTCGGCAGGAGCCATCAAGAGCCACGCGCCCGCACAGAGCAGAGATGCCAACGCGAAAGTCGAGCGCAAGCCGATGACCTCGGCCGCAAAGCCCATCGCCAGCGCACCAATTGCGGGTACCCCTCGGTAGATCATGGCGTAGAGGCTCATCACGCGGCCGCGCATGCTGTCGTTGACGGAGATCTGCGTCAGAGCCGAGATGCCCGTCGCCATCACCGTCAGCGTGAAGCCCTGCACGGCGGCGAAGGCTACGGCGATCTTGAGATTGGTGGTCGCGACAAAACCGAACTGCCCAATGGCAAGCCCGATTGCCGAGACGATCACAATATACGTCATGCCGCGCGTGTGGCCGCGCAACGCGATCCAGGTCGCACCAATCATCGCGCCGACGCCCATCCCGGCCGCTAGCCACGCGTAGCCGTCTGCGCCCGCCTTGAACACGCCATCGGCAAAGCCCGGCAGGAAGTCCTGCAACGGGCGCGACGTGCATGATGCCATCGTCATCAGCATGAAGAGGGGGAAGATACCGGGGTGGCGGCGAACGTAGGCCAGGCCCGCCGTCACATCCTGCAGGATGTTGGTGGTCGATTTCTTCCGGACGGGCTCTGCCACCCGCATGCGGAAGACCTGAAAGATGAAAAACGCCACGCCGACCACATGCGCCAGGAAGCACGCGCCGACGCTGTAATTGGCGATCACCAGTGCAGCAATCATAGGCCCTACGAAACGCGAGCCGTGGAAGAACGAGCTGTCGAGCGAAACCGCGCTGGGGAAATCCTCTCGAGGGACGCAAGCCGGTACGATCGTGGTACGCGCGGCATTGTAGACCGGCATCAGCATGCCGTTGATCAACGTGATCACAAACAGCGCCTCGACCGTCATCAGCCCAGAAAGCGCGAACCCCGTCAGCAGAACCGCGTGGAGAAATACCGCGCATAGCGCCAGCTTCATCTGCGCCAGAGGATTCCACCGGTCAACGACCGCGCCGGCAAACGGCGCAATCGCGATCATCGGCATGAGGTCAGCGGCGGCTACAGCGCCAAGCCAGGCGGGTGAATGAGTCAGATCCCACGCCAGCCATCCCACGCCGATACGCTGCATCCAGCCGGTCACATAGTGCGGGCCGATGCCGGTCATGAACAACGCATAGTTGCGGTGGCGCCAGACGCGCACCGCCGGACTCTCCCCCAATGCAGCGGTATCAATCGAGAGGAGACTCATGTTTTCACGGTGTAGGGGTCAACGGCTACGGCTCGAACTGCTTGAATGCGGGTAGGCGCGGCGGCTGCAAACAGGGTCTCGAAGTCGGTCATCGAGATTGTTGCAGCTCCTTCCATGGCAGCACAAGGCCGACAGAGACATGTCCAACCCCCACTATACGCGGGACAGCTTACACTTGGGTTTCCCCGGCAGCGTCCTGTTTTTGTCGAAGCACTTTTCAAGTACCTGATGCGCCGTAGATCTTTTCGAAGTTTTCACGGGTGAGCCGCTCACTTACCCGCCCTGGGCTGAACCACAGGCGCCTCGAACGACCAGACGCTCTTGGTCGAGTTGTCTATCGACCCGACGCGGCCTTGGGTACCCATGCTCCCTTTATCTGGGCTCCTTCGGGCCCATACTGATCCAGCGCGAGCACGCACATGGCCTTGGGATCGGTCTTGCCGAGCATCTCGAACGTATCCATCCAGCCGGTCTCGAAAGACTCTTTGTCGATTCCGCCCCGCTCGAGAAGATATACCCGTACCGGCTCGGACGAGCGGCCGCTGCAAAAGTCCTCGACCCACAACAGGATTGCGTAGTGACGCGCCATGCTCGACGCCACGACCTTGGGAGTGCCGCTCGCGGTCACCAAACGCTCGATGGCCTCCTTCTGGTGCGCTTCTAGCGCCGCCGACGGCTGCACCTGTAGCCCAAGCAGAATCGCAGACAGCATGAGAAAGGTTTTGCGCATCATCTCATCTCGTTTTGGAGGCTGAGGGCCGGCGACGAATCGGCCCCGCGGGTAGTGCCCCAACACGTGGTGTAAGCCCACAGGCATGATCCGGAGCGCCGCGGCTCGGATTGTCAGGCGGCCGGGATTGCCGGCGGCCTGACGGTGGCATCATCGCAGAAGCCGGCCATCGTTT
>CANJPN010000652.1 GCA_947475855.1 Bradyrhizobiaceae bacterium | reverse complement strand
GGCGAACTCGCCGAACTTATGCCCGATCATGTCCTCGGTAATGGACACGGGAACATGCTTCTTGCCGTTGTAGACGCCGAACGTCAGACCGACGAACTGCGGCAGAACGGTCGAGCGACGGCTCCAGATCTTGATGACTTCATTTGTACGGCCGGACGCGCGCGTCTTCTCCGCCTTCTTCAACATGAAGCCGTCGACGAACGGACCTTTCCAGACTGAGCGTGGCACGTGCAATCTCCGTTTATTCCAATGGCTGCGCGGATCAAGATTTCGCGCGGCTGCGAATGATGTACTTGTCGGTCGTCTTGTTCTTGCGGGTCTTGTAACCCTTGGTCGGCTTGCCCCAAGGCGTCGCCCAATGCTTACCACCGTTGGTACGGCCGCCATTGGGATGATCGACCGGGTTCATCGTGATCGAGCGGACTGTCGGACGGATGCCATTCCAACGCGTGCGACCGGCCTTGCCCGTAACCTGGTTGGAATTGTCCGGGTTCGAAACGGCTCCCACGCTCGCCATGCAGTCGGCGCGGACACGACGTGTCTCACCGGACCCCATGCGTAGAATTGCCCAACCACTGTCACGACCCACGAGCTGGACGTAGGCACCCGCAGACCGGGCAATCTGACCGCCGCGGCCGGGCTTGAGTTCCACGTTATGGACAATCGTTCCGATCGGCAGAGCAGCCAACGGCATCGCATTGCCCGGCTTCACGTCGACCTTCTGGCCGGAGACAACGGTGTCTCCAACCGCAAGGCGCTGAGGCGCCAGGATGTATGCCAGTTCGTCGTCCTCGTAGCGGATCAACGCGATGAACGCCGTCCGGTTCGGATCATACTCGAGACGCTCGACCTTCGCCGGCATGTCGAACTTGCGACGACGGAAATCGACCAAGCGATAAGCCTGCTTATGACCGCCGCCGATATGGCGCGTCGTGATGCGGCCCGTGTTGTTGCGACCACCGGTCTTCGACTTGCCCTCGACAAGACGCTTGACCGGATCGCCCTTCCACAAGTGGCTGCGGTCGATCAGCACCAACTGGCGCAGACCGGGACTCGCAGGCCGAAAAGACTTCAATGCCATGGCGGCGACCCTTCCTTATAGACCGGTCATCACATCGATCATGTGGCCAGCTTCCAGCGTGACGACGGCCTTCTTGACGTCGCTCTGGAGTGCCACCATGCCGCGGAACACCTTCTTCTTGCCCTTGCGGACGGAGGTGTTCACAGCCTTGACCTTGACCGAGAACAGCTGCTCCACAGCCGCCTTGATCTGCGGCTTGGTGGCAGTGCTTCTGACCTTGAACACGACCTGGTTGTTGACCGAGGCCCTGGTAGATTTCTCGGTGATCACCGGAGCGATGATCACGTCGTAGGCGTTGTGGGCTGGGTTGCTCATTTAAACCGCGCCTCCAGCGCTTCCACGGCCGCCTTGGTGAGCACAAGCTTCTTGCGGCGCAGGATGTCGTAGACGTTGATGCCTTGAACAGGCAGCACATCGATATTCGGGATGTTGCGGGCGGCGCGGGCGAAACCCGGCTCCAACACTGCGCCGTCGATGATGAGCGCGTTCTTCAACTCGAGCTTGGCAAACCGATCGCGCAGACCTTTGGTCTTGCCGTCGTCAACTGCTGCCTTGTCGAGCACCACGATCTCGCCGGCCTTGGCCTTGGCGGAGAGCGCGTGCCGCAGAGCCAACGCGCGGACTTTCTTGGGCAGATCGATAGCGTGGCTGCGGGGCTTGGGACCGAAAGCCTTGCCGCCACCGCGCCATTGGGGAACCGACTTGTCGCCGTGACGGGCGCTGCCCGTTCCCTTCTGTTTATACATCTTCTTGCCGGTCACGTTGACCTCGGACCGGTCCTGCGCATGATGCGTGCCGGCCATACGCTTCAGCGTCTGGTAGCGGACCATGCGCGAGATGAGGTCGGAGCGAGGCTCCAGGCCGAAGATGGTATCGGAAAGCTCGATCGTGCCCGCGGTCGCGGAGTCGAGCGTCATAACGCTTGTCTGCACGACCATTACTCCTTGGCTGCAGCGGCTTGAGCCGCATCACGTTTGCGAACGGCGCCAGGCTTGGGTGCGTCCTTGTGCAACGGGCGCTTTACAGCGTCACGCACCATGACCCAACCACCCTTGGAACCCGGGACAGAGCCTCGGATCATCAAAAGGCCGCGTTCTACATCGATCTTAGCGACGATGAGGTTCTGCGTGGTGACCCGCTCGTCGCCGAGATGGCCCGCCATCTTCTTGCCCTTGAACACCTTGCCGGGGTCCTGGCGCTGACCAGTCGATCCGTGGCTACGATGGGTCACAGACACACCGTGCGTGGCACGCAGACCGGCGAAGTTCCAGCGCTTCATTGCGCCCTGGAAGCCCTTGCCCTTGCTGTCGCCGGTAACGTCGACAAACTGGCCTGGTACAAAATGATCGACCGTGATCTCCGAGCCGACATCGATCAAGTTCTCGGCGCTGACGCGGAACTCCGCGATCTTGCGCTTCGGCTCGATCTCCACCTTCGCAAAGCGCTGGCGCTCGGCGTTGGAGGTGTGCTTCGGCTTGCGGGCACCGACGCCCAACTGAAGCGCGGTGTAGCCGTGCTTGTCGGCCGTGCGCTGTGCAACGACCTGGCACTTGTCGATCTTCAGCACGGTGACAGGCACATGCTCGCCTGCATCGGTGAAGATGCGGGTCATGCCGACCTTCTGTGCTATAAGTCCTGACCTCATAGGTCCCTCGCAATGGGCAGTGGCAGTCGGCAATGGGCTCGAAGCGCTGTGATCTGCTCAGGCTCGATCCCTGCTGGCTTGCCCCTTAGAGCTTGATCTCGACGTCGACACCGGCGGCCAGGTCGAGCTTCATGAGCGCATCGACCGTCTGTGGCGTAGGATCGACGATGTCCAGAACGCGCTTGTGAGTGCGCATCTCGAATTGTTCGCGGCTCTTCTTGTCGATATGTGGCGAACGGTTGACGCAGAATTTCTCGATGCGCGTCGGCAGCGGGATCGGCCCGCGCACCTCTGCGCCAGTGCGCTTCGCCGTGTTGACAATCTCACGCGTCGACGCATCGAGGATGCGATGATCGAAGGCCTTGAGCCTTATGCGGATGTTCTGGCCGTTCATAGCATCAAATCCTGAATGCGTGAGTGAGAAGCCGGGCCGAGCGAGTGGCGGGTTAGCCGCCACTCACCGTGTCCACGACTCAATCCGTGATCTTGACGACGACGCCGGCGCCGACGGTGCGACCACCTTCACGGATGGCGAAGCGCTGCTTCTCTTCCATCGCGATCGGCGTGATCAGCTCCACGTCCATCGAGCAGTTGTCGCCGGGCATCACCATCTCGGTACCTTCAGG
>CANJPN010000651.1 GCA_947475855.1 Bradyrhizobiaceae bacterium | reverse complement strand
CGCCCAGCAATCCGCCAACCCAGATCGGAAAGAAACCGGGCCCCATCCGCTGCGCCGTGCCGTAGCGATAGCCCAGCGCGAGCCAGATGAACGTGCCGGCGATCGCCATGAAGACGAGCCCGGCGAAGAAATCTCGGGGTGAACGAATTTGCATGGTGTTTTACTGTTGGATGAAGAGGTAAAGAGCGGAGGGATGGAGACGAATTTCAAGCGCAAGGAGACGGGCGGAGCGTGCCTCTCTACTCCCACTCACCTCCCCTCGCCACTCATTCCGCGGTAATCTTGGCCTTCTCGACGATTACCTTGAAGGCGGCAGCCTCACGCTTCAAACGCGCGCCAAGATCGGCGGGGGAACTGGGGATCACGACGGCCGCGGCTGCCAGCATCTTTTCCTTGATGTCGGCCGCGTTGAGCGCCTTGGCGATTTCTCCGCTAAGCTTGGTGATGATCTCCGTCGGTGTCCCCTTCGGCGCCAGCATCAGCGTGTAGTTGGAAGCGTCAACCACACCCACGCCCTGCTCGCCAAGCGTCGGAACGTCCGGCACCAAGGGAGAACGCTCGGAGCTTGTGATGGCGATCACGCGGATCTTGCCGCTCTTGATGTGCGGCAACGCCGAGTTCACCGACAGCAGGCCAATCGCGACGTCGCCGGCCGCCACGGCCGCACCCGAGGGAGCACCACCCTTGTAGGGAATGTGATTGAATGACGTACCGCTGACGTTCGCGATCCACTCCATCACGAGCTGATTTATAGCACCCACGCCCGGCGACGCGTAACCAACCTTGCCAGGGTCCTTGCGCGCTGCATCGAGAATATCCTTCATCGTCTTGTAGGGTGAACCCGCGCTGACGGCGACGATATTGGGCGTATCGGTCAGCGAGGTGACAGGCACAAGATCGACAAGGGGATCGTAGGACAGATTCTTGACGATATGCTGGGTGATCGTGAAATCGCCGACGGTCGCCACGACGAACGTGTAGCCATCCGGCGCCGACTTCGCCGCGGCGGCCGTGCCGATCGTGCCGTTCCCGCCCGGGCGATTTTCGATGATCACCTGCTGGCCCCACGCCTCGGTCAGCTTTGCGCCAACGAGGCGGGCTGCGATGTCGGACACGCCACCCGGCGAATAGGGGACGATGAAGCGGATCGGCTTAGCCGGCCAGGACTGGGCGTGCGCGGGAAAACATCCCGCAGCCAGTGCGGCTGCGGCCGCGAGGCCGGACTTCAGCAGCATGCGACGCTTCATCGGTAACCCTCCAGGAGCAATGACGAATGGGTGCAGGCGCAGCGGCGAGTACCTGTCTCGTTTACCTCGCCCCGCCAATCACCACTCATTCAGCCGTGATCTTGGCCTTGTCGACAATCACTTTGAACGTGGCGCTCTCTCGCTTCAGTCGCGCGGCGAGTTGCGCCGGTGTGCTCGGCACCACGGTCGCCGCGCCCGCAGCCAGCTTTTCCTTGATGTCGGCCGTGTTCAGGACCTTCGTGGCTTCCGCGCTCAGCCGCTCGAGGATCGCCATCGGCGTATCCTTCGGCGCCAGCATCAGCGTGTAGCTGGTGCCATCGACGTTCGGTACGCCGGCCTCGCGCATCGTCGGCACGTCCGGAATCGACGCTGCACGCGTCCCTGCAGTGTTCGCAAGCAACCGCAGTTTGCCGCTCTTGAGATGAGGCATCGCCGACGACACCGCGAGCAACCCGAGCGGAACATCGCCGGCCGCGACCGCCGCGCCCGACGGCGCTCCACCCTTATAGGGAACGTGGCTGAAGGAGGTGCCGGTCTCGACCGCCATCCACTCCATCGCGAGCTGGTTCAGCGTGCCCACGCCCGGCGTCGCATAGGTGAGCTTACCAGGCTGCTTCTTTGCATCGGCGATCACGTCGGCCAGCGTCTTGTAGGCCGAGCCGACAGGTACGGCTAGCACCAGCGGCGTATCGGTCAGCGACATTACCGGCGCTAGATCGACCAACGGATCGTATGGAATATTCTTGATCAGAAACTGGCTGATCGTGAAATCGCCGACCGTAGCAATCACGTAGGTATAGCCGTCCGGCGGAGACTTCACGACCGCCGCTGTGCCGATCGTGCCATTGCCGCCCGGTCGATTGTCGACGATGAATTGCTGGCCGAGCGTTTCGGAGAGCTTGGCGCCGACCAACCGGGCCGCGATATCCGAGATACCACCCGGTGAGTACGGAACGACGAAGCGGACGGGCTTGGTCGGCCACTGCTGCGCTTGGGCCGGCACTGCCGCAAAGAGCGCCGCAGCGAGCAAAGATGCCACCCCACCCATGATTGTCGTTCGACGGTGCATTTTCCCTCCAGCCCCTCGAATTGGAGGCCCTGTGTGATTGCGTGCGCGCAGACTAGCGACTTCGCTGAAGCGAGGGAATATGCCGACTGCACGAGGGAAACCACTGTGGCTGGCCAACGCTTACGGTCGGCTGTATGCATCCCCACCTGCTCAATAGGACGGTCACTGCCATGCAATCCTACTCAAACGAAGGCCTTGCAGCCCTGGCACAGGGCCTCGTCCTGTCTCCGTTCACACGGACGCGAAGGCTGCTGGCCGATATCGAACCGGGGATGCCGCCGCTCGACCTGACCATCGGCGAGCCGCGCGAGGAGATGCCGGGCTTCATCGTCGACAAGATCGAGGCATCGAAGGCCACATTCGCCAAGTATCCGCCAATTCGCGGCTCGGACGAACTGCGCAAGGCCATCGCGACCTGGATCGGCCGCCGCTTCAATCTCGGCGATTCCGTCGACTGGACCCGCGAGGTCCACCCCACCAACGGCTCTCGCGAAGGACTGTTCTACGCCGCCCTGCCCGCCGTCGGCCGGCGCACCTGGACCGAACGCCCCGCGGTTCTGCTGCCCAATCCATACTATGCCGCCTACATCGGTGCGGCGAGTACGGCCAACGCCGAGCCGGTCTACCTCGACGCCACCGTCGCCACCGGACACCTCCCCGACCTCGACGCACTCTCGGCAGACGAAGCCCTTTTACGGCGCACCGCCGCATTCTACCTCTGCACCCCGGCAAACCCACAGGGCGCCATCGCCAGCCCCGCCTACCTCCTGCGTTGTATAGAACTCGCGCGCCGCTACGACTTCCTGCTGTTCGTCGACGAATGCTATTCCGAGATCTACACCCGCGACGCCCCCATCGGCGCGCTCGAGGTTGCAGCAGCTACGCCGGAACGGTTTCGTAACGTGATCGCGTTCAACTCGTTGTCGAAGCGCTCGAACCTACCGGGCCTTCGATCTGGCTTCTGTGCCGGCGACGGCGACTTCATCGAGACCTTGGCCGAAGTTCGCAATGTCATCGGCTGCCAGATGCCCGGCCCCGT
>CANJPN010000650.1 GCA_947475855.1 Bradyrhizobiaceae bacterium | reverse complement strand
GCGACGATCAGGTCTGGGTTGTCGAACGCTGCACCGAAGGCGTGCGAAAGCGAGTATCCGAGCTCACCGCCTTCATGGATGGAGCCGGGTGTTTCGGCCCCGACGTGGCTGGGAATGCCGCCGGGAAAGGAGAACTGCTTGAACAGCTCCCGGAGACCTTCGATATCTTGGGAAACGTGCGGAAAGACCTCGCTGTAAGTCCCTTCCAGGTATGCGTTCGCAACGATGCCGGGGCCTCCATGGCCAGGCCCGGTGATATTCAGGATATTCAAATCGTACTGTTTGATGACGCGGTTCAAGTGAACGTAAATGAAGTTGAGACCCGGCGTCGTACCCCAATGTCCAAGCAGCCGTGGCTTGATATCGGCGAGTGAAAGCGGCCGCTGCAAAAGCGGATTGTCGTAGAGATAGATCTGGCCCACCGATAAATAATTAGCTGCACGCCAATAGGCATCCATGAGCTGCAGCGTCTGCGAAGCAACGCCGTTCGGGCTTTTCTTCATCTTTGTCATTGTCATTGGCTTTGCCTCCCCACCATCTGAGCGCCGCATGAAGTCGCTGGCAGCTCGGTCGGTATATCGAGCCGCGCCACACCGATGCGCTGGTCGGCCATGCCGTAGTAGACGTCGATGCGATCGGGCTGGCCCAGATCAAGGCGCCGATCGGCCGCCGTCGGAAAGACGACGTTGGCGACAACGCCTTCGCGCTCCAGGAGCAGCTCGGGCTTCAAGACGGGCTCCGCAGAACGGTAGCGAATGACTTGCGGATACTCGTGCGAGAGCACGAGCACGCCCGCCGAATAGCACAACTCTCGCGGAGCCCCCGGCGGCACGGCCAGTTCACTGACACCGTGATAGACGGTCATCCAACCGTGGCGCGTCAATATGGGCGGCGTTCCGCCACCGATTTTGAGCTGCTCCCAATCGGCGACCGGCGTGGCAAGTCGATGATGTCGGCCGAAGTGGCACAGATGAAGCGGCGCGCATGCCGCCATGGCTGTCGAGCAATACGAAATCCAGATGCTTTCGTGATCGTGATCGACGCGCCGCGGACTTCGTTGGCACGCGACGTCCTCGGGCCGAGAACCAGGAAACAGTGGCCGCTGAAGGATTGCCATGGACAGCTGCCCGGAAGGATCGGGAATGGCAACGGGGAAGACGCTCGCATCCTTGTTGTCGACGCCTTCGAACGCGATGCCCCGGTAGTCCTGGAACGTCGCCAATCCGAGCCGCTCCCACCGGAACAAATCATCGGAAATCGCCAATGCGATCCTCGGACCTTCCGATGAGAACGCGGTGTAGGCCATGACGTAGCGATCGAGCGGCTCGATGAACGTCACGCGGGGATCTTCGCAACCGCCGGTGCCGTCATCGCGCATCTCGAACGACTCTTTGGGCTCGAGGGCGATGCCCAGTCGCTCGACGCCCGCCGGGTCGCCGGCCCCATTGAAGCGGACACGTGCAATGCCGATGCGGGAGTAGTTGCCCCGCCCGACAAGTCTGGGAAACAGATAGAGCTGACCGTCGCGCCCCCGCGCGGCGCCAGGATTGAGAACACCTTCGATCTCGTGAGGATTGCCTGGCTCAGGCACCATGACAACGCCGATGCGCTTCAATTGGAAGGCACTCATGTCGCGCGCCGGCCGGTCGAAATCTGATCCGCCAAGTGCGCTCTATCAGCGGGCGCACCCTTCGCAATCGACCGCATAACGGATTGCGCGATCACTAGCTCTTCATCCGTCGCAATGACGTAGACGTCGACCCGCGCCTCGTCAGCGGAGATGCGCAGCGAATTGGCTGCGTTCTGATCCTCTGCGAGAGCGACTCCGAGATAGGCCAACTCCTCGCAGATCCTGTGCCGGATCGTCGGAAGATTCTCGCCGATCCCGCCCGCGAACACGAGCGTATCCAATCCACCGAGAGCAGCAGCGAATGCACCGATCCATTTACGCGTCTGATAGCAGAACAGCGCAATCGCCTCGGCCGCACGCACGTCCATGGCTTCATGGGCCAGAAGCTCGCGCATATCGGCGCTGCTCTCGGACACACCGAGAAGGCCGGATGCTTGATTCGTCATCGTCTCGAACTCGCCGATGCTCATGCCGTCCGAACGTGACAGATACGAGATCACGCCTGGATCCAGGTCTCCCGACCGCGTGCCCATGACGAGGCCAGACGCTGGCGTAAAGCCCATGCTGGTGTCGATGCACTTACCGTCACGGATGGCTGCCAGGCTAGCGCCATTGCCCAGATGCGCGAGTATCACGCGCCCGCGCGTAGCGGAGGGTGCGCCGAGCCGAGCAAGCTCTTGCATCAGGAACTCGTACGACAGGCCATGGAACCCGTAACGACGTACGCCGGCCGCCTCATAACGGCGCGGGATCGGCACGACACTCGCGACGCGCGGCATCGTCCTATGGAACGCCGTGTCGAAGCACGCGACCTGCAGCATTGCAGGATGCCGTTCGGCAATGATCTCCATCAACCCGATTTCGAGCGGGAGATGTTGTGGATCGAAAGGAATGATCCTCCGGAGATCGGCCATCAATTCAGGAGTGACCAATTCCGGCGCGCTGTGCTGCATGCCATGGACGACCCGATGACCGACGGCCTTCACCGACGCAAACTCGGGAAGCGCCTCGAGCTCGTCGAAAAAACGAGCAGCCGGCGACCGATTAACTTCGGCACCTGACGAAGATGGCGAGGTGACGGGACCGGTGACGCTGGCCAGCTTGATGTTGGCTCTGGTCATGATGTCCAGCTCCAACTTTCCGCCCATGCTGCGCGCTGGTGGATCGACCGCGTCGAACAGCGCATAGCGGATGCTTGAAGAGCCGGCGTTCACCGCAAGAATAGAGAGCCGCTCGGTAGCGGTGTCCGTCGCAGCCATTTTGCGCCCTGGGATCTGGGAATTTGTGTTTGCTGGTTTAACCGCGGTCGGACGTTGTGGCCGAACTCGTGCCAAAGCCCAGCGAGGGTGCAACTGAAGACGTCGCCACGTCTCACGAATCAACTGGTCCGCTCAGGCTTGACGGCGATGAGCTTCTCGACTGCATGCACTTTACTGGCGACGAACAGAACGTTCGGAATATGGATCGCGGCTTCGCGTCCGCCCGCCGTCGTCACGGTCAGGTCTCCGGCCCCCAGACCGAGAAGTCCGCGGAAGAAGTCGGCATTCAGACGCTGGAACCGCAAGCCGTTGGTATCGAAGCTCTCGGCGCCACCACCCACGATATGCTCTTCGGTCAATTGGCCGGGCCTGATCCGCCAATAGGTCAAGCGGTCGAAAAGGGCGCGTCCCAGGACGTGGTGTACGAGGCGGGGGAGGCAAGGGGCCCCGCGGCGTTGCGCGTAGGG
>CANJPN010000649.1 GCA_947475855.1 Bradyrhizobiaceae bacterium | reverse complement strand
GACCGCCAACGTCGTCATGAACATGGCGTTCGGCCACCCGACGATGGCCGTCGACACGCATGTCTTCCGCGTCGGAAACCGGATCGGCCTGACGAAATCTAAGAACCCGCTCGAAACCGAAAAACAACTTCTGGCGATCATCCCGCCGGAATTCGGCGTCCCCGCGCATCACTGGCTGATCCTGCACGGCCGCTATCTGTGCAAGGCACGGAAACCCGAATGCTGGCGGTGCCCCATCCGCAACCTCTGCCACTTCCCCGACAAGACGCCCGCGCCGGGTGGATGAGTATGGCGGAGGGATTTATGCAACAGCGCGGAACGCACCGCCGTTACCCTGCCCCCGTTTCCAAACGCTTCCAGACCTCGCCGATTGTCCCCCACCGCGTGCCGCGGTATAGCGCGCGGCGGATAGCGAACGTGCAATCGGAACTTCCCCTGTCGACGTTTCGCGGCGAACGCTGGGATCAGGCGACGAGCCTCGCCATGGTGGCGTTGAACTGGCGCTCGGAATGATCTCTCAGCCGGTGGCGCCCTCCTTCGACGAGCTTGACGCCGCCCGCCCAAACGCAATCGATCGCATTGCGGGCCGAGGCGAAGATCCAACCATCGATGAACTGGTCACCCTTGCGGCTCGCCAGTGATGGATGACTTCCGTCGAGCGTCACGATGTCGGCTTTGGCCCCATTAGCGAGACCGCTCGTCGGCTGCGCGAGAGCTTGGCCGCCACCACGCACTGCTGCTTCGAGCAGAGCGCGGCCTGTCGAAATGTCGGTGTCAGCCGCGAAGACGTTTCGCTCGCGCAGCGCAAGCCGCTGCCCATACTCAAGCTGCCTCAGCTCGTCCGCGACACCGATGAGCACGTTGGAATCTGTTCCGATACCGAAGCGACCATTCGATCTCGAGAACCTCCGCGCCGGGAAAATGCCATCGCCCAGGCTCGCTTCGGTCACCGGACATAGCCCGACAACGGCACCGGATTTCGCAACAGCGCTCGTCTCCGTATCGGTCATGTGGGTCGCATGAATGAGGCACCAGCGCTCGTCGACGGGCGCGTTGGCGAGCAGCCATTCGACGGGGCGTTGTCCGCACCACGCGATGCAGTCCTCGACCTCCTTCACCTGCTCGGCCACATGGATGTGGACTGGCCCCTGCTTCGCCAGCGCAACGACAGCCGTCAGCTCCGACGGCGTGACGGCGCGCAAGCTGTGCGGCGCCACGCCAATCGTCGAGCCCGGAAGCCTGTTCAGCACCTTCGATGATGCTTCGATGAGACGTGCGAACTGATCGACATCGCAAATGAACCGTCGCTGCCCGGCATGGGGCGCAGCGCCGCCGAACGTCGCGTGCGCGTAGAAGGACGGCAGCAACGTCAGACCGATCCCGCTCTGCCCCGCAGCCGATACGATGCGTGCCGCCATCTCGGCGATATCGGCGTAAGGCGTGCCGTCACGGTCATGGTGGAGATAGTGGAACTCGCCGACGCGCGTGAACCCGGCTTCCAGCATCTCGCAATAGAGCTGCAGAGCTACCGCTTCAACGTCCTCAGGCGTCATCGACAGCGCGAAGCGATACATCGTGTCTCGCCAAGTCCAGAACGTGTCGGCAGTCGAACCGCGAACCTCCGCGAGACCCGCCATTCCCCGTTGAAAGGCATGGCTATGAACGCTGGCGACACCGGGCACCGCAATCGCGTGCCGCTCGTCACCCGGTGACGGGTCAACACAGACCGTGATGTCGCGAATGGTGGCGTCGGCAATTTCGATGCGAACATCCCGCGCCCATCCCTCGGGCAGCAGGGCATTCTTGATGTGCAAGGCCTTCATTCGACCTCCAAAGCCGACTTTGGCGGAGTAGCAATGTGTCTGTAGAAATAGGCTTATACATTATGCGCCAGAGTGCGGAGAGCGGCGTGCCTGCGCGGGTAGCCGAAGCAAACAGGGTCCGCGCGAGATCATCTCGATGCACGGCAGCCTTGCGTCCTGATAGTTGCCGTCGCTGCCAGCCCCAAATGACGTCTGGCGAATTCGCGCCATTTTCTTCCATCTGTAAAATCGCAGATGCAGAGCGGGTGGCCCATGCGCACTGACATAGCCTCACGGTCCGCCACAAATTCTGCATGCGTCCCCGGACGAGCGTTCCGACCGAAAGGTCGGAGCGCGAAGAGCCGGGGTCTTTACACCTCTCAGAAGTTTAAAGATCCCGGATAGCCTCGCTCCACTCGGCTTCCAGGAGCGCATGTACTTCTATATGAGCGCCGATGGTCCCGCGGCCTTGACCAGGGAGAGCGCCGGATGAAGCCCTCCCGGCGAGCGAGCGCTCATCGCTTCGGCAGGCACGCCCCCCTACACGAGGCGCTGGCGCCCTTCCTCCGTTCTCGTGCCACGTGGCGGCGCGACCGACACCGCGCCCTATTCTTCCGTCTTCCACCGCTTCACGATGCCGGTGTCGATGTCGAACAAGTCGAGCATCCGGCCTACGGAGTGATTGACGATATCGTCAAGCGACTGCGGCCGGTTGTAGAACGCTGGAACCACCGGACATATCACCGCGCCCATCTCCGAAAGCTGCGTCATCGTCCTCAGATGCCCCGTGTGCAACGGAGTCTCTCGAATACCCAGCACGAGCCGGCGGCGCTCTTTCAGAACTACGTCGGCCGCACGCGACAACAGCGTGCCCGTGATGCCCGTTGCGATCTCGCTCATCGTTCGGATCGAACACGGCGCAATGAGCATGCCGAGGGTGTGGAACGAGCCCGACGAGATCGACGCGCCGATGTCGCCGATCGGATGGAACTCGGTAGCGAGCTCCTTGATGTCCTTGGCCTTATAGTCAGTCTCGTAGGCGAGCGTCATTTCCGCTGCCTTGCTCATCACGAGATGACTCTCGATGCCGAGCTTCTTGAGAAGCTCGAGCGCACGGATGCCGTAGATTATCCCGGACGCGCCTGAAATGCCGACGATGATCCGCTGCTTGTGCTTTGTTCCGCTCACGGGGTCGCACGCGTCCTTCTACAGAGATGAGAGCAAGTGTTACGCTCCACGCCAGGTTTCAGATCGCTTATCTGACGCTGACCATGGCATCCAATGCGTCCAGCATGACACCGAGTGGCGCTGACGCCAATGGCCTTCCGAGCGCCCCCCCATAGGCCGCGGCGTTGGCTGCTGCGACCGCCCGCACCGATGCCGACTGCCCAGCACCCGCCTCGCCGGCTCCGGACGGCAGTTTCAGCGCATACAACGCCGATTGTTGTAGACGCTCCGCCTCCAGCTCCGCCTTCTTTACGATTGCCCTGAGTGCCTCTGCCCCGGCCACATCGAGCGCGGGCGGCGGTGTCTTCAGGTTCCGCCGCGCGGTCCTG
>CANJPN010000648.1 GCA_947475855.1 Bradyrhizobiaceae bacterium | reverse complement strand
AGCTGCAGTCTGTCGATGTGTGTCATGGTCCGTGTCCGGATTTGCTTGGTTGTCGCAAACCCGAGCCATCTGTGATTCGGACCATGACCGCCCCCTCAGGGGCTGTGGACAGCGGGGAAGAAATTTTTTTGGCGCCCCGCGGCGTTGCTCTCCGTTCGGCCTACGGCCTCCCTACGCGCAACGCCGCGGGGCCCCTTGCCTCCCCCGCCTCGTACACCACGTCCTGGGACGCGCCCGGATGTCCCGATCACGAGCATTCCCCCTCCGTTCGATGTGAGCCACGTTCCGATCGTAGACGATCGAAAATCCATCATCGGCGCTTTGCGCAAGCTGGGACTGCTCGGTGGCGAATCCAACGCTTCTGTCGAGCCGAACGGACTTGGATGGGGCCGGCGCCTCGACACGTCGTGGGGCAACGGCAAAGTGCGGCTTTGGTTGGTCGCAGCCGCTGCGGCGATGCTGCTCATCCCGGCGGGCGTTGTCACCGTCTCCCGACTGACGCCCTCGGCGACGCCTCCGGCAGAAGCTGCAGCAATACCAGTGACCGCTTCTTCACCCACGCCAGCACCTACGCACTCCGAACAGGTGGCGGCTGCGGCCAAACCCGCTTTCGATTACACCGTGCAGGCAAAAACACTTGCCGGTGAGTTCTTTGCACAGCTCAACGCCGGCATGCAGGAGGCTTTCCTGTTCGACACCGACGTGCGGCTCGGTCAGCGTGGCCTGTCCAGCCGAAGCGAGGCGGCTGGCGAGATCCGGAAATTTTTGGCGCGCTTCGCCAAGGTTGTCTGCCGCCCCGAAGGGCCTACGATCGAGACGAGAGCCGCTGAAAAGTCAGAAGCCGGCTTCCGTGCCAAGCTGATGGTCGCGTGCGATTTGACCGAGCGCCCGGGCAAGACATCGAGCAAGCGGTTCCCGCTGGAGATCGAGGCCGTGCGGGCGGGCGATGAATGGCGCATCGCGGGAATGTGGCAGCCGGAGGAGATGGTTCTCTGGCAGCGGCGCGAACGCGGAAAGTAGGAAGGCAGCGGGCTTAACTGTGCTCCGGCGTGTGCTAAAGTCGCCTGAACGAGGCACAACGTTCGCTGGAGGAGCCCCATGCAGAAATCACTCAGTCCGTTGCCTGGTGGCCGTCCTATCGCAACGGAAAGCGCCGGCGTGACCGCGACCCGCGTCGGTATAAATCTGGGCGCCGAGATCACCGGCGTCGATCTCACGAAGCCATTGTCACAGGCCCAGCATGCAGCCGTCAAAGCGGCCCTCGTCGAAAACGAGCTGATCATTTTTCGCGACCAGAACATATCATCGCAGAACCTGATCGACTTCGGCCGCAGTTTCGACGAGCTCACCGTGCACCCGTTCGCGCCGCACGAGAAGGAAGCCCCCGTCCTCATCAAATTTCGCAACGATGAGACGACGCCGCCGTTCGGTACGGACTGCTGGCACTCCGACGAGACATTCCGTGCCGAGCCGCCGATGGGTACGATCCTTGTCGCCAAAGAGGTGCCGGCGGTTGGCGGAGACACGATGTTCGCCAGCATGACAGCGGCCTTCGATGGGTTGTCGGATCGAATGCAGAATTTCGTTTCGGGCCTCGAGGCGGTTCACGACTTCAAGCCGTTCAAGGCGCTGTTCGACAGCTCGCTCGAGAACCGCAAGAAGCTGCAGAAGTTCGAACTCGAATATCCCCCGCAGGTTCATCCGGTGGTCCGCGTACACCCCGTGTCGGGACGCAAAGTGCTGTTCGTCAATCCCCAGTTCACCATCGCCATCAAAGGTATGGATGAGCGCGAGAGCCGTTCTCTTCTGGACACGCTGTTTCATCAGGCGCTGATCCCGGAGTACCAGTTCCGCCACCGTTGGGCCCCGCACACCATCGCCATGTGGGACAACCGCTCGACACAGCATTACGCTGTTCACGACTACTACCCGCAGCGCCGCTACATGGAGCGCGTGACTATCAAGGGCGGCCCGGTGACGGGCGTGCCGCGCGCGGATGCCTCGACGTTGAAGCGCGGGAAATACGTGCCCTTGGGCGGCGTCGACAGCCACGGCGGACACAAGCCGCATTGATCGCGAATACGCGGGTTCAGATCGGCCGGGCATTCACTTCTGCCCGGCCATTACCCGCCGCCCCTCATTCGCTGGGAAGCGGGCGCGCATCCAAGGCTAGCGCTTCGTCTAACTGCGAAGGATCGATCGTCACGACCTGCCTGGCGCGGGCCGAGCCCAATCCGCCAGTCTGAACCGTGATCGATGTGCGCGTGCGCCGGTAGGCGGTGAACGAAAGGCCCGGAATCTGTTCTTCGTCGGTCTCGATCTCGTAGGCGCCTGGCGGCAGCAGCCCGTCGATCCCTTCCAGATGGAACGGTCGCGTGAAGGCGACCGTGCGTGTCGTGGTCCGTTCGAACATGACGGTCGACCTTTGTCGCCAACGAAGGTTCGCAAGCGCCAGCGCGCCGATCATTCGGTTCGCAAGGCATTTTTCACCGAGCGTCTTCAGGCTGCGATCTTGCGTATCAACGGATACGAAGCGGACCAATACAGAGCTTCGATCGCGGCCGACTCGAGACGTGCGACATCGCTCTCTACGATCGCGCGCTTCAAGGCGTCTGCAGGCAGGCCTTCCATCGCAAAGCGGACTGCCTCGGCTCCCGTTGGGAACTTGCGGAAGGTTACTTTTTGGGGACGCTTGAGGCCAGCGGCGGAATAGACATCCGCGGGTGCCGAGAAATCGAACTGTTCCATTTACATGATATGGTAACGCACGCCCCGGTTTACATCCTATGCGAACGATTTAGCGGCAATGATCTCTCCGGCTCAGCATCGCGCCCGTGATCTCTCGTCAGCTCGGTCCCCGCCCAATCGACCGATCGCCGTTTCGACAAACATTGTCCCCCAAAAGCAGGAGCTTGGCCATGAGAGACATGTTTCGCAGGCTGGCCGAGCGTACCGCCCACGTTGTGGGCTCGGCCTGGACGTTCGTGCTGGCGCTCCTCACCATTGCGGTCTGGGGCGTGACGGGACCATACTTCGCATACTCGGATACGTGGCAACTGTTCATCAATACCGGGACGACGATCGTCACATTCCTCATGGTGTTCCTGATCCAGAACACACAGAATAGGGAGGCCAGAATCGTCGGTTTGAAGCTCGATGAGCTGCTGCGGGGCGTCGAGGGGGCGAGGACCGCCCTGGTTCAGCTCGACGAGATGACCGACTCGGAGCTCGAGGCGGTGCATAAGGAGTTCACGCGATTGCGGGTGAAATACGCGCCCCTCGTCGATGACGACATCGCCCATGTCGAGCGCGAACTGCAGGCCCGCAAGCGCGCGAGCTGACCCGATTGCCGGCCGTGGT
>CANJPN010000647.1 GCA_947475855.1 Bradyrhizobiaceae bacterium | reverse complement strand
GGCCAGGGGTGCCCCCTGCTGATTCGGGTGCACCCCATGAATCACACCGAATCAGGCATTGGGAATCCCACAAGTTGGAAAGCGCTGTGGTTTCGAGCGATCACCCCGTCCCCCCCCCTCCTTCCGCCTTTCTTCCGGCGCACTATCTGGTAATGACCGCAGTCCCACCCCTTGGACGCACCGTCAGAGCCCATGAGCAACTTTTCGCCTCGCGAGATCGTATCCGAACTCGACCGCTATATCGTCGGCCAGGCCGACGCCAAGCGCGCCGTCGCTATCGCCCTTCGCAACCGATGGCGCCGCCAGCAGTTAGAAGGCGACCTCAAGGACGAGGTGCTGCCCAAGAACATCCTGATGATCGGGCCGACCGGCGTCGGCAAGACCGAGATCTCGCGGCGGCTGGCCAAGCTCGCGGGCGCGCCCTTCATCAAGGTGGAGGCGACCAAGTTCACCGAGGTCGGCTATGTCGGCCGCGACGTGGAGAGCATGATCCGCGATCTCGTCGAGATCGGCCGTTCGCAGGTGCGCGAGCTAAAGCGCAAGGAAGTTCGGGCGCGGGCCGAGAAGGCCGCCGAGGAGCGCGTGCTCGACGCGCTGGTCGGGGCGTCGTCGTCTCCGGCCACGCGCGAGAGCTTCCGGCGCCGGCTGCGCAACAACGAGCTCAACGACAAAGAAATCGAGATCCAGCTCGCTGAGGCGGGCGGCGGCGCGGGCGGTATGCCGATGTTCGACATTCCCGGCCAGCCCGGCGCGTCGATGGGCATGATCAACCTGCAGGACATGCTGGGCAAGGCGCTCGGCGGGCGGTCGAAGCCGCGCCGTGTTCTGGTCAAGGACAGCTATGAGCTGCTGATCTCGGAGGAAAGCGACAAGCTGCTCGACCAGGATCAGATCACGCAAGAGGCGATGCGCGCAGTCGAGAACAACGGTATCGTGTTCCTCGACGAGATCGACAAGATCTGCTCGCGTGGCGACGGCACGCGCGGCGGCGCCGACGTCAGCCGCGAGGGCGTTCAGCGCGACTTGCTGCCGCTGATCGAGGGCACGACGGTTTCGACGAAGTACGGCCCGGTGAAGACCGACCACATCCTGTTCATCGCTTCGGGCGCTTTCCACATCGCCAAGCCCTCCGACCTGCTGCCGGAGCTGCAAGGCCGCTTGCCGATCCGGGTCGAACTCAAGGCGCTGACGCGCGACGATTTCCGGCGCATTCTGACCGAGCCGGAAGCCAGCCTCATCAAGCAGTACATCGCGCTGATGGCGACAGAGGGGCTGACCCTGGTCATCACCGACGACGCGATCGATGGAGTTGCGGACATGGCCGTGCTGGTCAACTCGACCGTCGAGAACATCGGCGCGCGGCGGTTGCAGACGGTGATGGAGCGCGTGCTCGACGAGATCTCGTTCGAGGCGTCGGACCGCAACGGCGATACCGTGACGATCGACCGCGCGTACGTCGAGGCGCATGTGGGGGATCTCGCGCGCAACACCGACTTGAGCAAGTTCATCTTGTAGGTGCTGGCCTGTACGACCGGTATTCGTGAATTCAGCGAAACAGGATATGGCGTCCTGCGGACGAGTTCCACGCTGGATTCCCGACGCACGCTCGCCCCGGTCTCGGGTGGTCGAGGATGACGCGACCTTACATTTTTTCACGTCATCCTCGACCGAAGTGCGCGGAACGCGCGCGAGCATCGAGGACCCCGCGCGAGAATCGTGCGCAACACGCCTCTTTCGAAATCCGCAACAGATGAAGACGGATCATTCATGACACTCGCCTGCGGAATCGATTTCGGGACGTCCAACTCGGCGGTAGCTGCGGTCACAGGCGGACAGGGGCGGCTGTTACCGTTGCAGAACGGATCGACGTCGGTGCCGACCGCGCTGTTCTTCTCCTTCGAGGACGAGAGCCGCAGCCACGGCCGCGAGGCGATGCGGCGCTATCTCAGTCAAGAGCCTGGACGGCTGATGCGCTCGATCAAGAGCCTGCTCGGCACCGCGCTGTGGAACGAGACCACGCAGGTAAAATATACGCGCTATGCGTTCGCCGATATCGTCGCGGATTTTCTGCGCTTCCTGCGCACCGCGGCGGCGGCGGAACTGGGCGGCGAGCCGACGCGCGTCGTGATGGGGCGGCCGGTCTATTTCGTCGACGACGACGCGGAAGCCGACCGCGCCGCTCAATCCCAGCTCGAGGCGGCCGCGCGGATGGCCGGTTTCAAGGACATCGAATTCCAGCTCGAGCCGATTGCGGCCGCGCTGCACTACGAAGCGAGCGTCAAGGCGGAGGAGATCGCGCTGGTCGCGGACATCGGCGGCGGCACGTCGGACTTCTCGATCGTGCGCGTTTCGCCGAAGCGCGCAGCCAAGGCCGACCGGCGCGACGATATCCTGGCATGCAGCGGCGTGCACATCGGCGGCACGGACTTCGACCGTTTGCTGTCGATGGCGACGCTGATGCCGTTCCTGGGCTTGCGCTCGAAGCTGAAGCGCGAAGGCATGGATGCGCCGTCGTGGTATTTCGCCGATCTTGCGACATGGCACCGGGTGAATTTTCTCTACGATGCCAAAGTGATCGACGAAGTGAAGACGGTGCGGCGCGATTCCGCCGAGCCGATCAAGATCGAGCGACTGCTGCGCGTGCTCGAGGAGCGGCTGGGCCATGCGATGCTCGGCCGGATCGAGGACGCAAAGATCGCGGTCGGCGAGGAGATGATGGCGCCGCTGTCGCTCGCAGGCATTTCCCGCGGGCTGGCGCTGCGTGTCGAGCGGCGGAAGTTCGAAGCGGCGATCGCTGAGTCGCTCGAGAAGATCGAAGGAAGCGTCGCGGAAACGCTGCGGCTCGCGGGACTGAAACCGGGAGACGTGAACACCGTTTTCTTGACCGGCGGCTCGTGCGGAGTGCCCGCGGTGCGGGAGGCGATAGCTCGGGGCGCGCCTGCGGCGAAAACTGTCGCCGGCGATGCCTTCGGCAGCGTCGCGACAGGCCTCGCACTCGACGCGCAGCGGCGGTTCGGGGGGAAGTAGTTCTCGAACACCGTAGGGCGGGTGAGCAAAGCGTAACCCGCCGATGTTGCGACGCGGTTCGGCAGGTTGCGCGCAGTCGCGCTTACCAGCCCTACGAGTTTGCCGGGGACTTTCATTCACCACTCCGACAGGAATGCGCCACGGCTCGGCCGCAAGCGGGACCTACTGGCGCCCGAATGCAACACTAGCTGACTCTCTTCAGGGGATTGCGGGATCGAGACGCGACGCCTTTTTGGCGACGAGCGGCTCCGATCCGAACTCGAGAGACAGTTGGGCACCATGTTGGACGGCGTCGGAACGGGTCGCACTGGTCGCCAGAACGCTGCGAAGAGTG
>CANJPN010000646.1 GCA_947475855.1 Bradyrhizobiaceae bacterium | reverse complement strand
TCAAAGGCGTGGCGTCGAAATATCTGCCGAGCTACCTCGGCTGGCGCCGCATGATCGAGCGCGACGGACACGAGCTCACGCCGCGATCCTGTCTGGCTGGCGCCTTGGCTTAGAGGATAGCGCTACATTGGAACGGAACAGAGCCATTGCATTCGATCAAGGGGCGCGGCAAGTGGCACCTGACGGTGGTCGCATTCCAAAACGGGCATTTTCGCACTCCACAGCATGTACAAAACTGAATAGTGAGTCATTGTTCTCCGTCGATCTTGCGTTGAAGATTGACGAATGCTCTGAGCGCTCCAAAGTAGTATCTACCAATGCTGTCGGGGTATCTTTCGCCTCCGGGCTTGATAAGCCCATGATTAAATTTTTCATCCTGGAGCCGATCGCAATCTTGTAGCCATTGATTAAAGAGCGACTTCATTTCCGAAGGAGGGCGCGTCTCAATCACCGTCAGCAGGTGGATGAATCTTTCCCGCAGATCTTTTTCGGCTTTATCGATGTCGATATCTGGATTGTGGCGTATTGTGTCTTTCATAATGGCTGGAGTGTTGTAGCTGATTATTCTGAGTAATTTGTTTGAATTCAAATTATAGCACATGAGGCGCGACTGCTCAGGTCGAAACGTGATCCGTGCGGTGGACGAGCAGGTTGATGTGCCGCTCGTCTGGTACACTAAGCCCATGCCAGACCAATCAGCATTCCAACCGGACGCGAACGGTTCCCAGCCGACGCGAACGGTGGCGACGCGCTCGCCGTCCCATTACATCTCTGTCGTGGCCGCCCAACAACGATATCGCGAAGCAGGGTTCGCGCACCGATAAGGCGATCCAGCGCTACTGCAAGAACGGAACGCTCGTGAAGTTCGACGAGATCGGGCCCAACGGTCGGCCGAAGTTCTTCATCGATCCCGCCTCGATCACGCAGCATCTCACACAGCTCGCTCAGCTGCACCATCTCGAAAATAGGGACGTGGAGGACACCGACACGAACCGACCCGTGCCGAACGTTTCCGACGTGTCGTCATCGACATCGATCGTCACGCCGAACAAATCCAACAGCGAAATGCCGACCGAAAGGCAACAGTCCCGACAAGTTCCGAATGGCGAACAGCCAGTCACTTCAGAAATCAGCGAAGAAGTGCCGACCATTGACGACAAGTCGCAACCGGCTCCGACGGCCTCGCGACATGGCACCGACGCCGAACAAGGGAGGAAGGCACCGGCAGGCGGGAACGTCGAGCATCTCGTCTACCAGCATCCTTATGTCAAACGGCTCGAACGCGACGTGGACGAGCTGAAGCAACTTTACAAGGAGCAGATCCAGCGAACCGAAGACATCCAGACCGAAGCGTTCGAACGGATCGTTGAATTGCAGCGATCGAGCCAGATCGCCCAGAGCCAGACGCTCGCCGACTTCTTCATCAAGACCCGCGACTACCTGCTGGGGCGCAGCAGCAAGGACGCCGACGAGGAGCAGGGTAGGTGAGGCGGGTGCATCTCAAGCCAAACCCATTGTCGACCCCAGTCGCGCTGACGCGCGGCTTGTGGTATGATTTGCATATGAGCCAAGCCACGATCGCCAAGCCCAAGACTTCCAAGAAAGCCGCCGCAAAGCGCACTGGCGGTGCAGCATTCGTACTCGGCCGAGTGGCCTTCAAGCGGATCTCTGCCGTAGAAGGTATCGTCGTATCCAGGCACCTCGACGCCGATCTTGAAGCAATGGCCGGAGCCACCCCGGAACGGCGCCGGGCGGTGCTTGCCGCCAAGTACGGCAAATGCTAGCCGCGCCAGTTCGCATGTACCAGGCCGAGCACGACCCCTACTGCTACCCAGACAGCGACGTTCTCAAGAACAGAGCCGGCTTGATTGAAGCGGCGTCTCTCGAAGCCTTCGAGACGGCAATGACGTTCGCACGCTCGGAAGAGCCAATGCCGTCAGGTCGGTTCTCGGCGCGCCACTATCGGCGAATTCATCATCATCTCTTCCAGGACGTCTACGAGTGGGCAGGGAAGTATCGAACCGTGCGCTTGACCAAGGGCACCAGCACGTTCTGCTACCCGGAGAACATCGCCGGCGAGATGCGTCGCATCTTCGGTTGGCTGAAGGAGCGCCACTTTTTGACAGGCCTTCCAGCTCCAGCGTTCTGTGCGGAGGCCGCGCATTTTCTGGCTGAGCTGAATGCGATCCATCCCTTCAGAGAAGGAAACGGCCGCTCTCAGCTCACACTGCTCGCCATGCTCGGCGACGGCGCTGGACACCCGATTGATCTCGACCAGCTGGACCCAGCTCAGATGCTGCGGGCGATGATCAGCAGCTTCAATGGCGACGAACGACCGCTCGCGCGGGTGATCGCGCAATTGGTCGATTGAACAAACGGCTCAACAGAGCCATTCCGCATGTGTCGTACAATATCTGTTTTACGCAACGATATCCGCAATCTGTCAAGCTCAAGAGTTGTCCACAGCGGCTCCGCGCTGATCGCCTGCGCATGATATCATTTTGGTGTGGCAACCAGCGTCAATCCAAGATTTTACAAGAGCACTCAGACCAGGAAGCTGTTCACCGACCCGGAGGTCCTGCGGACCGTGCTCCTCGACAAGCGAATCACACCGGCTGCACGTGTCCTCTACTATCTGCTGCAGGATCACTTGATCGAGCGCGGACGTCCCAACCCCACACATTACGAGATCGCCCGGCTGCTCGGCACGAGTCAACGGACCGTCCGCACTCTAGTCGCTGAATTGAAGCGGCGCGGGCTTCTCCGCGTCGTGCAACAGGGACGGAATCTGCCCAATCGATACGACATACAGCGTCCTCGCTGATCCGTTGTCCCCACCCAATTCCAGTCCACGGCAGTGCGATAAGGTACAATCAAGGACTATGGCTTTCCGGTCATTGATCATTATTTGCTATGGCGGCGCGCAATACGCCGGACACATGGCCACCACGGCGGCGCGGGATCGCCGCCTCACACCGCAAGCCAAGGCCGTCCTCATGGTGCTCCGCGCCCGTTGTGGCAACGGCACCCATACCGCCACTTGCAAAACGACGCTGGCGCATATCATGGGCGTCTGCACCCGCTCCATCGGGCGATATATCCGCGAGCTTATCCGCTTCGGCTATATCGAGACACGCACACGGCGGGGCGAGGGTGGTCTTTATGTTGGCCTCATCGCCACCATCACCGAAAAGGTGCTGCCGTGCTTTCGCAAATTGCCATGGCTCGCGGGATGGCTCGCGCAGAACTCGCCCGTAAACGGCGCAATTCCCGATAGGACAGAATTGTCCCATAGGGCGCGTCCCAGGACGTGGTGTACGAGGCGGGGGAGGCAAGGGGCCCCGCGGCGTTGCGCGTAGGGAGGCCGTAGGCCGACCGGAGAGCAACGCC